>JADZCB010000261.1 GCA_020851775.1 Gammaproteobacteria bacterium | reverse complement strand
TCGCCGCGAGCGCGACGGCGGTGGACGGCGCAGCGGCGGCGGGGCGCCGGGACGCGGCAGCGCCGGCCGCGGCGGATCGCGCCCTGCGGGCGCGGGGCGCCACGAGGGTGAACGGGATCGACGTCCGTCGCGCGAAGCGCCGGTCGCGGTGGAAAGTCCGGCTGTATCGGCCGCAGCGAGCACGGCGGTCGTGCGCGACGCTGACGGCAGCGGCGCCAAGCGGCGTCGACGTCGCGGAGGGCGCGGCCGGCGGGGTCCCGATCTGCAGAGCACGGGTGACGTCCGCACACCCGACAGCGCGGGTGTCGCGGCCGAGACCGGCACGGCGCGCGACGCGCCGCCACGCTTGCGCACGCGCATCAAGCAGGCAATCAAGTCGTGGTTCGGCCGGCTCGGTAAGCCGCGGACCCGCCGCTGAGCGCGGGTCTCGTGCCCCGCGTCAGCCGATGTGGCGCGGCGGCCGCGCGTTCGCTTCCATCCAGCGTCTGATCCGGTTCGCATCGCCGATCGGCGTCAGCTTGCCCCACGAGTTCAGCAGCACGAACACCAGCGGTCGGCCGCCGATCGTCGCTTCCATCACGAGGCAGCGGCCGGCTTCCGCGGTGTAACCCGTCTTCGACAGGCCGATGTGCCAGTCCCTGTTACCGGTCTGCACCAGCCGGTTGGAATTTCGGAATTCGAGCGTGCCGCTGCCCGGCAGCCTGACGGAATGGCGAGCCGTCGTCGTGAACTGGCGGATCAGCGGGTACTTGCGGGCGGCGAGCACCATGCGGGCGAGATCCTGGGCCGTCGCGACGTTCTGGTGGCTCAGGCCGGTCGAGTCGCGAAAGTGCGAGTTCGTCATGCCGAGCGCCGCGGCCTTGCGGTTCATGGCCGCGACGAAGGCCTGGGTTCCGCCCGGATAGGTACGGGCGAGCGCGGCGGCGGCGCGATTTTCCGATGCCATCAGCGCGAGCCGCAGCAACTCGCGGCGGGTCACGCGCGTCCCGATGCGCAGTCTCGACCCCGTGCCCTTGAGGTGATCGATGTCGGCTTCGACGATCTGCACGCTGCGCTCGAGGGGCAGCTTGCCGTCGAGGGTGACCATCGCCGTCATCAACTTGGTGATCGAGGCAATCGGCCGCACCGTGCGCACGTCGCGCGCGACGAGCGCGCTGCGCTTGGCCGGGTCGATGACGAGCACGGCGCTCGAACGCAGATTGATGCGCGCGGGATCGAGCGCATGCGACAGGTCCAGCCCGTGTGCGCCGGTCGGTACGCTGACGGGCTTTTCGGCCGGCGCATCGGCGCTGGCCATGAACAGCAGGAAACAGGCAAACGGCGCGAGCAGGAAACGCATCGGAACTCCAGCGGAAGAAGGCCGATGCATTCTAAAGATCCGGGCGCAAATTTCGAACACCCGGTGCGCCGGCTGCGGCGGCAGGGGTCCGTCGACCCCGCCGCCGCACCCGATCGCGCGCCCGACGCTGCGCTCAGCGGCCGGTGAACACGGGTTTGCGCTTCTCGACGAACGCCAGCATCGCCTCGCGCGAATCTTCGTAGCGGCCGAGTTCCGCCGTCATGTTCTGCTCGAAGCGATAGCCGTCGCGCAGGCTCATCTCCTCGATCGTGTTCAGCGCATGTTTCGCGAGCCGGACGGCGATCGGGCTCTTCGACGCAATCTCGCGCGCGATGTCCAATGCCGTCTCCAGCAGTTTCGATTGCGGCACGCAGGCTTCGACGATGCCGAGGCGATAGAGCTCGGCACCGCCGACGCGCATGCCTGTGAGCATCATGCGCCGCGCGCGCGAATGACCGAACAGGCGCATCGCGTGGCGGCCGCCGCCGAGCAGCCCGACGTCGATTTCGGGCAGGCCGAGCGCCGCCTCTTCCGCCGCGACGAGGATGTCGCAGGCCGCCGCAGCGGCGAGACCGGCGCCGAGCGCCGGGCCGTTGATCGCGGCGATGACCGGTTTGCGGCATTCGGTGATCGAGTGAAAGCATTCGCGAACGCGCCGGTTGTGCTGCCACAGATCGCCGGCCTCCGGCACCTTGCCGGCACGACCCTTGATGTCGGCACCAGCCGAAAAGCACTTGCCGGCCCCGGTCAGCACGATCACGCGACACTCGTCCATGTCGCTCAGGGTGTCGAACACCCGCATCGCTTCCTCGTGAAAGACGCGTGCCTGGGCATTGACCGGGGGATTGTCCATCGTGACGACGGCGATGTGGTCCGCAAGCGAGACGCGGAACTGCGTGAGATCTGCGAAGGGTGACATGGGAGCTCCGGATGCGTGAGGAAAGCCGCAGCATACCCGATCGATCGGCGGCGCTCGTGCCGGCGCGTCGGCCGCCGGCGTGATGGGCGGGGTCAGATGATCTCGATCAAGATGACTCGCTGCACCGCCAAGTTGAATACGCCCCACGCAGCATGGGGGAGCGAATGTCGTGTCGGTACTCGAATGGTCGGACGAACTTCGAATCGACAACGGCGCGATGGACGAACTGCACGTCGAATTCGTCGACCTGCTCAACGCGATTGCCGACGCCGCACCCGAGGCAGCCATCACGACGCTCGATGTCTTCATCGAGCATTGCGAGCGGCATTTCGCCGAGGAAGAACAATGGATGCAGGCCTGCGAGTTTCCGCGCACGTCCTGTCACCTGCTGCAGCATGCGTCGCTGCTGCAGGTGGCGCGCGACGTGCGGGCACGCATCGTCAATGGTGAAGAGAATCTGGCGCCGCTGCTGGCGGCGGCTGTCGGTGCGTGGTTTCGCGATCACGTGACATTCATGGACACCATGCTCGCGAACCACATGGAAGACGTCGGCTACGTGCCCCAACACAGCGACGCCGTCGCCTGATCGCCGTCCGCCGCGCGACGCCGCGGCGGCCCTGCCCGGGGACACCCGCGCAGTGATCGATATTCACGCTCAACTATTTAGACTACCCGCTCCCCCGGGCAGCGATCGCGGATGGAGCCGGAATACCTTTTTCTTGCCGCGGCGGCACTGTTCGCCGGTTTCGTCGACGCCGTCGCCGGTGGCGGCGGTCTCGTGCAGTTACCGGCGCTGTTCACCGTGCTGCCGGAGGCGCCGGCGGCCACGTTGTTCGGCACCAACAAGGCCGCCTCTATCTGGGGCACGGCGGCGGCGGCGAACCAGTATCTCCGCCGTGTGCGACTGCCCGGCCCGCTGCTCGCGGCCGCGCTGACTGCGGCGCTCGCCGGTGGCTGGCTCGGCGCGCGGACCGTCAGCGCGTTGCCGGCCGGCATCATCAAGCCGGGCGTGCTCGTCCTGCTCATCGGCGTCGCAATCTACACGTTCTGCAAACGCGAACTCGGCACCACGCACGCGCCGCGACTCGTCGGACGCGCGGCGGCGATCGCCGGTGCGCTGACCGGTTTCGGGCTCGGCTTCTACGACGGCGTGTTCGGTCCGGGGACGGGCGCGTTTCTCGTGTTCGTCTTCGTCCGAGTCTTCGGGTACGACTTCCTGCATGCATCGGCGGCGGCGAAGTTCGTCAATGTCTCGACCAACGCGGCGGCGCTCGCCTATTTCGCCGGTCACGGTCATCTGCTGTGGGCCGTTGCCGGCGTGATGGCCGTGTGCAATGTCTGCGGCGCCGTGCTCGGCAGTCGTCTGGCGCTGCGTTTCGGTGCGCCGTTCGTGCGACGGGTATTCCTGTGCGTCGTCAGCGCGCTGATCGCGAAGCTCGCTGTCGATCTCTACACGGTGTGACGCGGGCCGCGCCTATGCGCGACCCGCGGTCGGCGGCGCGGAACGAGGCCACGGCGGGCTCGTTCCCCGCTGCGCTTACTTGCTCAGCGCATCGATGCATGCCTGGGCGACGACACCGTCCTGCTGGGCGCTGCCGCCCGAGGTGCCGACCGCGCCGATGATCCGGCCGTCGTCGACGATGGGGATACCCCCTTCGATCGGCAGCGCATCGGGCAGGCGCAGGATGCGCAGCGCAGCGCCGCCGGACGCGACCATGTCCTCGAAGACTTTCGTCGAGCGCCGGAACGCGACGGCGGTGTAGGCCTTCTGGCGCGCCGGCTCGACGGAGCCGAACTGCGCGTTGTCCATGCGCTCGACCAGCACTTCGTGCCCGCCCGGATCGACGATGGTCACGACCATCAGCCACTGGTTGCGGGTCGCGGCGTCGCGCGCGGCGGCCGCACACTGCCGGGCGGTGTCGAGCGAGATCGCCGGTCCGTAGGGCAGTGGTGGCGGCGGCGGGGTGGGCGCCTGGGCGAGCGCAGTCGACGAAAGGGCGGCGAGGCCGAGCAGCGCGCCGAGCCGGTGACGGGTTCCAATCATGAGTTCTTCTCCTAATCGCAAGGTCCATGACACGATCCTGCCCGGACGACGACGCATGGACCGCGGGCGTACCACTCCGGCAGAATCGGCAGGGACCATACGGCAGTCGTCAGGAGAAGGAAATGCCGAAAACAGTCGACGCTATCGCTCGTGACCTCGACGGCGTGCCCCGGCGGCGCGTCTTGCCGCAACCCGATCTCGCCGCCGTCGGCCCGGTGGTGCTCGTCGAGCAGTTCGGTCCCGCCGTCATTGCACCGGGTCACGGCCTCGATCTGCTGCCTCATCCGCACATCGGCTTGAGTGAGGTGTCGTACGTGATGGAAGGCGCGCTGCTGCATCGAGACAGCCTGGGTCACGTGCAGCGCCTCGACGTCGGCGCCGTCAACTGGGTGCGGGCGGGCAGCGGTATCGTGCATTCGGAACGCTCGCCGCCCGACGTGCGCGCCGCCGGCCATCGTCAACACCTGCTGCATTGCTGGATCGCTGCGAGTCGGGACGCCGAGGATGCGCCACCGGCGGCCGCGCACTGGCCGGCCGACGCGGTGCCCCGCGTCGTCGCGCCGGGCATCGATCTGCGTCTGATCGCTGGTCGCGGCTTCGATTGCGAACTGCACATGCCGCTCGATCCGCCGTGCGCGATTGCGGTATTGCGCCTCGCGCGACTGATGCGTTTCGAGTTCCGCGCCGAGTACGCCGAACGCGCCGTGTATGTGATGAGCGGTTGCGTGCGGATCAGCGGACAGGAGTTCGGTCCACACGGCCTCGCGCGGCTCGATGGTGTGACAGGTCGCACGGTCTTCGTCGACGCGCTCGAAGCGAGCGAGCTCGTGCTGCTCGCCGGCGATCCGATCGGTGAACGCACGGTGTGGTGGAACTTCGTCGCGAGCGAACCCGCCCGTGTCCGGGCCGCGCGTACGCGCTGGAACGCCGATGGCTTTCCACACGTGCGGGGTGACAAGGAACGGATGCCGTTACCGGTGAAGTGATCGCAGCGATCGCGCGACGCGTCGTCGCGCTCTCAACACCTGCGCTCGAGTACGTCGCTTTCCGCGTCGCCGCGCCGGGCATCGGGCTTGTGCGATGCGACGGTCTTCGATCCGTCCCTCAAATGAAGGAAGTTCGATCGGGCAGATGCCGTGTGCGTCGTGTGGCGCGCCGTGGCTTGCTTGAACTTTGCGGCGCGGCCTCTTAGCCTGCGGTGGAACCTGACGAAAAGGATTGAAGGTATCCGCCATGCAGCTTGGTTATTTCATGATGCCGCTTCATCACATCGATCGCGAT
>JADZCB010000260.1 GCA_020851775.1 Gammaproteobacteria bacterium | reverse complement strand
TCGTCGTAGGTCGGATCATGATGAAAGAGATAGAGCGCCTTGACTTCCGCATCGATCGCGAAGTGCACCGCATCGACGTAGCAGGAATGGCCCCAGCCGCGCTTGCGCGCGTAATCGTCGGGCGCGTACTGCGCGTCGTGGATGAGGATGTCGGCACCGCGCACGGCGGCGAGTTCACGCTGGCGTTCCTCGCGTTCGATGCGGGCGTGCAGCGCGCGTTCCTCGGCGTCGAATTCATCGGCGCGCCGGGCCAGTGAGGACTGCAGGAAACAGACTTCGTTGTCCGACATGTAGACGACGCTCTTGCCGCCGATCGTCACGCGGTAGCCATACGTGACACCCGGGTGGTGCGCGTTGTGATATCGGATCTCCATCGGACCGTAGACGAAGCCGCCGTCGCGCGGTGCGAGGTATTCGATCTGCGCCAGCCAGATTTCGGTCTCGACCGGGAAGTACGGCGCCTTCATCTGGTTCGACAGCCGCCGTTCGACGTCGGCCGCCGATTCCCCGGGACCGAAGAATCTGATGCGCCAGTCGGGCTGGAATGCCGGCGGAAAGAACGGCAGCCCGCAGATGTGATCCCAATGGTAATGCGTGAATACCACGAGCAGCTCGCGCAGGCGGCCGGCCTGGAGGCTTTCACCGAGCGGGATGATGCCCGTGCCCCCGTCGCAGACCAGCAGATGATCGTCGGCCCGGATTTCGACACACGAGGTATTGCCGCCGACGCCGAGATGCGAGCGATGCGGCGCGGCGTAGGAGCCGCGCACGCCCCAGAAGCGCAGATAGGGACGGCTCATGTCGCGTCGTTGTCCGGCACCGCCGGTCCGGCATGGCGGAGAATCGCCTGCTGCAGCGCCTTGCCGGTCATCGGCTTCGGCAGATACTCGACGACCCCGAGCGCTTTCGCCGTCGCCCGATCCTGCGCGTAATCCTTCGACGAAATCACGATGGTCGGCGTCGACTCGTGCAGCGGCATGCGCCGCAGTTCCTGCAGAAAGGTCAGCCCGTCCTTGTCCGGCATGATGATGTCGAGGAACAGCAGATCGGGTTGCCGATGATCGAGAAAGCTCATCGCTTCCGCGGCCGACGCGAAAGTGCGCAGATCGACACCGAGGCCGGACACGACGCGCTCGAAGAACACGCGCACGGCCGCGCTGTCATCGACGACTACGATGGTTGGCGTGGCGGCAGTCATTCGCGGTTCACCCGTCGACTTGCTGTGCGTGGACCGGCGAGGATCGGCACGCACGGCACCCAGCCCCTCGAGCGCGTCGCCATTATAGGCACAGCGATCGCATCGACGCGATGCGGTGCTGGCAGCCTGCGGGGCGCATTGTCTAGAATGCCGTCACCCCGCGGGTGTAGTTCAACGGTAGAACATCAGCTTCCCAAGCTGAGAGCGTGGGTTCGACTCCCATCACCCGCTCCACGTCCATCCCTGGCAGTCACGTCACGGCTGGCCGCCATTGCCCCCGATTTTCAGCACGACGACGTTAGCCCCGGCCTGCATGAGCCGTGTGCGCATGTTCTGCACGTCCTGCAGTGCCGTGTAAGGGCCGACCTGGACGCGGAACCAGACTTCCGATCCGCCGACGACGACCCGTTGGATGCGCGAGGTGATGCCTTGCAACGCGAGCTGGGCCTTGGCCTGGTCGGCGTCCGCAAAGTTCTGGAAAGACCCGACCTGCAGCAGATACGCAGTCGCGGCTTCGGGGGCGGGTGGCGGCACCGCGTCGGGCGCCGGTGCCGGCACGGCGGGTTCGCTTGCCGGCACTCCGACCTCGATCTCGGGCAGGATCTTGTAGAACTCGAAGTCCGCTGCCGTGCCTGACGACGGCGGTGCGAGCGCACTGTGATCTTCCTGCAGCACGACCTCGGGCGCCGGTGGTGTTTCCGCGGCCGGCGGCATCGGCGCCGTCGCGAGCGGTGCATCCGTCGCCGGCGGCGGCGCGCAGAGGCGCGTGAAATACACGACGGCAGCGACGGTCAGACCAATCAACAGGCCCGTGATGAACGACAGCGAGCTGCCGAAACCTGCTCCGCGTCTGTCCCGGTTCTTGGCCTTGAAATCGCGCGCCATCACATCTCCGTCGGGGCCGACACGCCGAGCAGCCGCAGGCCGTTCGCGAGCACGATACGCACTGCGGCACACAACGCAAGTCGGGCAGCACGCAACCCGGGCTCGGGCGTGAGGATCTTGTGCGCGTTGTAATACGCATGGAACTCGACTGCGACCTCGCGCAGATAGTTCGCGAGCTGATGCGGTTCGCGATCACGCGCGGCACTGGCGACGACGTCCGGCAGGCGGCCGAGCAATGCCGCGAGCGCCTGTTCGCGCTTTTCGACCAGCCGCGCACGTGCGGCGACGCCTTGGCGCAATTGCGTATCGTCGACCTGACCGGCCTGGCGGAAGATGCTGCAGATCCGCGCATGCGCGTATTGCAGATAGTAGACCGGGTTGTCCTGACTCTGTGACTTGGCGAGGTCGAGATCGAAATCGAGATGCTGGTCCGAGCGCCGCATGATGTAGAAGAAGCGCGCGGCGTCCGTACCGACTTCATCGAGCAGTTCGCGCAGCGTGACGAACTCTCCGGAGCGGGTCGACATCTGAACGCGTTCGCCGCCGCGATAGAGTGCCGCGAACTGCACGAGCAGGATCTCGAGGCGCGCCGGATCCTCGCCGAGCGCCGCGAGAGCCGCTTTCACGCGTGGAATGTAGCCGTGATGATCGGCGCCCCAGATGTCGAGCACACGCGTATAACCGCGCTCGAACTTTTCGGCGTGATAGGCGATGTCGGACGCGAAATAGGTGGCGGCGCCGTTTTCGCGGATCACGACGCGGTCCTTCTCGTCGCCGAACGCACTCGAGGCGAACCATTGCGCGCCGTCCTTCACGTAAACGTGGCCGTGCGCGCGCAGGCGATCGAGCGCCGCCGCGATTCGGCCGGTATCGCTCAGGCTGCGTTCGGAGTACCACTGATCGAACTCGACGCCGAAGGCGGCGAGGTCGTCGCGGATACCGTCGAGTATCGAGGTGCAGGCCCACGCATGCACGGCGCGATAGCGCTCCTCACCCAGGCTGCTGCGACAGATCGCGATCGCAGCGTCGAGGCGCGCTTCGGCATCGTCGTTCTCGCCCGCATCGGGCAATGCCGGCATGACGAGGTGACGGTCGCCGTCACGCGCGGCGAGCGCAGCCGCGATGTCTCGGATGTACTCGCCACGGTAGGCGTTGTCGGGCAGATCGACCCGCATGCCGTGCATCTGGAGATAACGCAGCCAGACGCTCAGCGCGAGAATGTCCATCTGGCGGCCGGCATCGTTGACGTAATACTCGGCGTGGACGCGCGCGCCGGTGGCACGCAGCAGCCGCGTCAGCGCGCTGCCGTAGGCCGCGCCGCGCCCGTGGCCGACGTGGAGCGGGCCGGTCGGGTTCGCCGACACGAATTCAATCTGCACGTAGCTGCCGGCGCCCTGCGTCGTTTCGCCGTAGCGCGCATCCGCGTCGACGATATCGGCAATGACATCGAGCAGCGCCCCGGATTTCAGCGTGAAATTGATGAACCCCGGCGGGGCGACAGCGATGCGTTCGACGAAGTCCGGAACCTCGAGCGCGGCGACGATCGTCCGCGCGAGCTCGAGCGGCGATTTCCGGCACGGCTTGGCGAGGACCATCGCGAGATTGGTGCTGAGATCGCCATGCTCCGGGTTGCGCGGCGGTTCGATGACGTAGGCCGGCGGCTCCGCGAGCGGCAGCTCGCCGCGGTCGATCATGCGTGCGACGTGCGTCGCGAGCAGGGTTTGCAGTTGCTGTTTCAAGGTCGTGCGCGCGTCTCGTGGGCGTGGGCGTGGGCGGGCGGGTCGCCGCGCATTTTACATGCAGGTGCAGCATCCCGCGCCAGTAGGTGCGGGTGCGACGCGCGAATCGCGCACCGTGGCGTCAGCGCGCCCGGCGCACAGTCGTCAGGCCGAGACTCTCCCAGTCCTGCATGCCACCCCGATACCATTTGATCCGGTGCGCCGGATACCCGAACTTCAGCAGCGTGCGGATGTTCGTCGGTGACTGGCCGCACCATGGGCCGTTGCAGAACATCACGAGCGTCTTCGCCGCGCTGAAATCCCACAGCCCTTCCTGGTTCAGCGCACCGAAGCGGCGCTCCAGGATGTCGGCGATCTCCATCGGATCGGCACCGGCTTCCGGATTGAGCTGCTGCCAGGAGATGTTGATCGAACCCGGAATCGTGCCGTTTTCGACCCAGTCGGGCGTGCGCGAATCGATCACGAGCACGGTATCGTCACCATTCGACACGCGTTCCAGGTAATCCAGCATTTCCAGTTCGCCGATGGTCTCCACGCCGGGCGCGAGCACCGCGGGCTGGATGCAGAACGGCGGACAGGGGCGCGCGGTGCGCGCGTACGCGGGATTGATGGTCGACGCCGGATCCTGACGCCGCTCGATGCGTACCGTGGTACCTGCGTCCTTCACGTCGATGCTGCGCAATTCGGTCGTGATCCGCACTTCGCGCTGCGCATCGGACGGCACGGCCGCAAGCGCCGTGGACGCGACGAGCCATGCCACGCCCGCCCACAGTGCGCGCGGCGTCCGGTGCAAGAGGTTCATGGTGACTCCGGGCCAGGACGGTGCCGGCCAGAATACGCCCCTCGTCAGCGCGGCGAAACGCACTGACAGCCCCCTGCCGCAACGCGCGCAGCGTCGGTTCATGCTGCTTCCTGCGGATCGACATCGACATGCCAGCGCACGCGACGACGCTCGGGCAGCGAGTCACCGATCGCGAGCAGGCGATCGAGCATCCGGGCCAGGGCCGCCCGTCGCCGGCTGGACAGCATCAGGACCGCGCGATATCTGCCCGCGCGCTTTTCCATCGCTGCCGGCACCGGGCCAGCGATGTCGACCTCGGCAGCGGCGGGCAGCGCGGTACGCAGTCGATGCAGAAAACGTTGCGGCGCGTGGCTGTCCAGCGCTTCCGCGCGCACCACGGCGAGCGCGACGCAGGGCGGCAACCCGGCATCGTCACGCTCGGCGAGTGCCGCCGCGGCGAAGGCGTCGTAATCGTGGCGCAGGACGAGTTGCAGGAGCGGATGGCTCGGATGATGGGTCTGCACGAGCACGAGGCCCGGTGCCTCGGCGCGGCCGGCGCGGCCCGCGACCTGCAGCAGGGTCTGGGCGAAACGCTCGCCGGCGCGAAAATCCACCGCGAACAGCCGACTGTCGGCGTCGACGACACCGACGAGCGTCACGCCCGGGAAATCATGACCTTTTGCGAGCATCTGCGTGCCGACCAGGACGTCGACGCGCCGGTCGCGCACGGCGGCATACGCGCGTTCGAGTGCCCCCTTGCGTCGCATCGTGTCGCGATCGATGCGCAGTACCCGCGCGCCCGGAAACCGTTCGCGCAACACTGCCTCGACCTGTTCGGTGCCGACCCCGAGCGTGAACCAGTCCGGTGTCGGACAGCACGCTTCACGCGACGCATCCAGCCGCTGTTCGTTGCCGCAGTGATGACAGATCAGTCGCTCACGCGCCTGATGCAGCACGAGATGCGCGTCGCAGCGGCTGCATTGCGCGATGTGACCGCACGCATGGCACATGCGCACCGGTGCATAGCCCCGGCGATTGAGGAACAGCAGCGTCTGTTCGCCGCGCGCGAGCCTCTCGTCGATTGCGGTACACAGGGTGTCACCGAGCCCGCCGAGGAGCTTCATGCCGCGCACGTCGACCCCGAGCAGCGTCGGCGCGGCCGCACCGCCCGCGCGCTGCGGCAGCACCAGACGGTGGTATCTGCCACGTCGCGCGTTGTACTCGGATTCGAGCGAGGGCGTCGCCGTACCGAGGACGACCGGCACCGCCGCGTCGCGCGCGCGCATGACGGCGACGTCGCGCGCGGAGTAGCGGAAACCTTCTTCCTGCTTGAAGGCCGGATCGTGTTCTTCGTCGACGACGATAAGCCCCAGCGCCGGAAGCGGTGTCCACACCGCGGACCGGGTGCCGAGCACGATGCCGACGTCACCGCTGCGCGCACGGGCCCACACCAGCGCACGTTCGCGCTCGCTCAATTCCGAATGCAGCACGGCCGCCGCGGCTCCGAAGCGCTGCCGGAAACGCTCGACGAGTTGTTCCGAGAGACCGATCTCGGGGATCAGCATCAACACCTGGCGACCGGCCGCGAGCACTGCACGCGCCGCGTGCAGATAGACTTCGGTCTTGCCGCTGCCGGTCACACCCTGCAACAGATGCACGGCGAAATGCCCCCGCGCAGCGAGCAGCGCGTCGAGTGCGACCCGCTGTGCGTCGTTCAGCGCGAGAAAACCGACGCCGGGCGCCGGCATCGCGGGGGCGACGTCGAGCGCGACCGGCGCCAGCCAGGTTCGCGCGCAGAGACCGGCGAGCACGCGCGAGACGTCGAACGACACTGTATCGAGCTCGGCGCGGCGCAGCGGTCCGGCGGCGGCCGCGGTCAACAGCGTGCGCTGGCGTGGACCGAGGCGGCTGCCACCGGCGAGTGCAGTCCGTCCGGCGTCGGTCAGCGCATAGGCGGGCTCGCGCAGCGAGCGCAGCGCCGCGCCGCGTCGCAACTCGACGGGCATCAACGCGGCGAACACCTCGCCCGGCGGGTGACAGTAGTAGGCGGCGGCCCAGCGGGCGAGCGCGAGCAGCGTCGGGTCCAGCACCGGCTCGTCATCGAGGAGTGCGAACACGGACTTCATGCCCGGATGGTCCGGCGTCGACGCAGCGACTGCGACGACGATGCCCATGCGCTCGCCGCGCCCGAACGGCACACGTACACGACAGCCACGCGGATCGCATGCGAAACCGCCCGGCGGCGGCAGGTAATCGAAGAGGCGGCGCACGGGCGCGAACACCGCGACCTGCACGCAGGCGGGCGGAACACTCATTCGCGCACGAGAGAGGGATAGACGTCTCCGGCCGCCGGCGACGCCAGCAGTGCGGTCAGCGCCGCGGCGTCGAGACGCCGATACGGAGCACCGTCGAGCGGCGACAGCGGCGCATTCTGCAGGCGTACGCAAGGCATCACGACGAGTTCGAATTCGACCTCGCCCATTGCGGTCTCGAGCACGGGATAGGCCTCGCTGTCGCGCCGACCGGCGCGCCGGATCTGCTCGTCGAGGCGGTAGGGAATACGATGCTGCAGCAGCGTGCGCACCACGCGCTCCGGTTCGTCACTGAACAGATGCAGCGTCACGGCCGTATGCGCGAAGGGCGTGCCATGCAGCACGGGACCGACGAGGCGCGGCTCGAACTCGGCAAAAAACCGCATCGCGTCGAGCGCAGCCTGCCGCAGGCGACGCGTACGGAGCGCGATCTCCGGGCCTTCGAACAGTCGCTGGTGATCGATGATCGCGGCCTGGATGTCGAGGTTGTCGGGGAACGCACGCTGATCGTGGAGGCCGAGCTGCATGGCCGCCTTGCGTTTCGCCGCGCCGAAGTCGTCCGCTTCGCCATCGATCAGCAGGCGCGCCGCGATCTGCGCGAACTCGCTGCGCACACGCGCCTGTGCAGACGCTGCATCGTGTCGGCCGTGACGTCGCATTGCAGGGCCCCGCGCCGCAGAGGCTCAGAACAGTTGTTCGGCGTCGAGCGCGCGCGGATCGCCGTAGCCGGCCGGTGCGGCCGTCGACGTACTCGCCCGCGGCACGTCCTTCTCACGGAAAGTCTCCATGATTGCCCGCGGGTTGCCGACGCCGGCCATCGCACCAGTCGCGGGATCGATGCGCACGGTGACGACTCCGGGCGGCAACGTCGGCTCGGTCGGTGGCATGTCGCGGAGTGCGACGCGCATGTAATCGATCCAGATGGGCAACGCGACGCGCGCGCCAGTCTCCTGACGCCCGAGCGGCGCGACCTTGTCGAAGCCGACCCAGACGGTGGTGGCGATGCGCCCGTTCAGACCGGAAAACCATGCGTCCTTCTGATCGTTCGTGGTTCCCGTCTTGCCGGCGAGATCGCTGCGCTTCAATTCCAGCGCGCGGCGGCCGGTGCCGTGGGTGATCACGTCCTTCATCATCGAATACATCATGTAGGCATTCTGCGCATCGACTGCGCGGGGCGCGATGTTCTGCTTGCGTGCCTCCTCCAGCGCTTCGAGGTCGACCGGTTCGCCGTCGGCATCGAGCACCGGGGTGGCGCAGTTGTCACAGGCGACGACAGGCTCGGCACTCGCGACCGCCGCGCCGTCCTCGAGTTCGATCCGCGCGATGAAGTACGGTGTGACGCGAAAGCCGCCGTTCGAGAAGGCCGCATACGCGGTGACGAGCTGCAATGGCGTGATTTCGCCAGTGCCGAGCGACAGCGACAGATTGTGCGGGAGTGCCTTCGCGTCGAAACCGAATCCGCTGATGTGCTTGATCGTGGTGTCGATCCCGACGTCGCGCATCACGCGGATCGAGACGAGGTTGCGCGAGTTCGCGAGTGCTTCGCGCAGACGCGTCGGGCCGTA
>JADZCB010000259.1 GCA_020851775.1 Gammaproteobacteria bacterium | reverse complement strand
CGTACGCGATGAACGTCGCGACCAGGATGCCCCAGTACGGCGCCCGATAACCGGTGCCGATGATGCCGAGCACGGCGAACATCTCGACCAGCGTCGGCAGGATCGTGAACAGGCCGGCGCCGAGCAGGAACGCGACACCGGCCGTGCCGCGCTCGACGTCGCGCGACAGTACCCCGGTGCGGCGCTTCGCGTGGTAGCGCGTGCTGAGTGAGTGCAGATGGGCGAACACCTGGACGGTCAGCGACGCGACGGTGTGTTGCGTGACTTTCGCGAAGACGAAATCGCGCAGCTCGGTGAACACCGTACCGGCGAAGCGCAGCAGTGCGTAGCCGACGAGCAGCGCCGCCGGCAGGACCAGCGCCACGTCGGTGGTGCCGAGGGTGTCGACGATGCGCTTCAGCGCGATCGGTACACCGACGGCGGCAAGCTTGGCGAGGATCAGCAGCACCAGCGCCACGCAGGCGCGTGTCCGCAGCGCGCGCGCATGCTTCCAGATCAGCGCGGCCGTGCGGCGGAAGTTGCCGCGGCTGGCTGTTTCAGCGGACATCGACACCCGGACAAGATGCAAGATCACGGGCACGCGCCTTGCTACGACATCTCCATGTGGGCATGGAGCCCGCGTCCGCCCGATCCGGCGGAACAGTACGGAGAGCCTGCGCATGGCTGACACGATACGCGACGAAGTGATCTCGACATTGAACGATCTGATCGAAGTCTCGAAGGATGGCGAACGTGGGTTCACCACCTCGGCCGAGGACGTCGAGGAGACCACCCTGAAATCCGTCTTTCTCGACGGCGCGAAGCGCTGCGCCGAAGGCGCGGCGGAACTGCAACGGGAAGTGCGCCGCCTCGGCGGCGAGCCCGAACACGATGGCAGCGTGTCCGGCGCGCTGCATCGCGGCTGGGTCAACACGAAAAGTGCATTCACCGGGCGTGATGCACGCGCGATCCTCGAAGAAGTCGAACGCGGTGAAGACGTCGCCGTGCGTGTTTATCGCGAGGCACTGGAGAAATCGCTGCCGGCCGACATACGCGGTGTCGTGCAACGCCAGTTCGACGGGGTGCTCGCGAACCATGACCGGGTCAAGGCGCTGCGCGAACGCTATCGGGCGGCTTGATTCGGCGCTCGGCAAGCCGGGCAGCGGCCAGGCCGAGTGCGAACGCCGCGTACACGCCGACGAGAGACGAAGCGGACAGCCGCTGCTCGAAGCCGGGCCGGAAGCGCGGCGGTGTGATGACGAGGTCGACGAAGGCCGCCGTCGCGGCCGTCAGCGCCGCGGGTCGCACGCAGTCCGCGTAGCGACTCGCTGTCGGCGGCCGGGATCGCGTCGACTCGAAGAAGAGCGCCCAGAATATCGAGCTGCCGTAGTGGATGCCGGCACCGAGCGCCGTGTGTGGCAGGCGCAGCCCGTCAACGCACGGCGCACACCGTCCGAGTATCCACTGGCTCGGTCCGTTCAGCGGCGTGATCGCGTTGTGCAGGTCGCGCGCGCCGCCGGCCAGCAACGCGAGGGCCGATGTCACGCTCGCCAGGCTGCCGGAACGCACCGCCGTGCGGAAGACATCGCGCCACACGAGCCCTTTCATCGCCCGGACGCCGTCGCGCAGCCGGCTGCACGATGAACGTGCTGGTGCTCGGCGCCGAAGGCTTCATCGGTCGCCGGCTCGCCTCCGACCTCGCCGCGCGCGGACATCGGGTGCTCCACGGCGTGCGTGCGACGCGACGTGCCCGATCGCGCGTGCCGGCGCTGGAAGTCGAAGTCGATTTCGGGCGCGA
This sequence comes from Gammaproteobacteria bacterium, assembly GCA_020851775.1. GTDB lineage: Bacteria > Pseudomonadota > Gammaproteobacteria. The sequence continues at coordinate 2,120 of JADZCB010000259.1, read as the reverse complement.
TGTCGATGCCGCGGACTGGCGGTCGCGCCTGCAGTGCGGCAGCCACACCGTCGCCGTCGTCGTCAACGCGGTCGGCCTCTTCAAGGAATCGCGACTCGCGCGCTTCGTCGACGTGCACGATCGCGCGCCCGCCGCGATTGCCGTCGCGTGTGCGGAGATCGGCTGCCGTTTCGTCCACGTGTCGGCGCTCGGTGCCGATGCGACGAGCCGCTCGGCGTATCAGGCGTCGAAGGGCCGTGGCGAGGCGGCCGTGCGCGCCGCGTTGCCGTCGGCAGCGATTGTCCGGCCCGGCCTCGTCTACGGCGCCGATGGCGCGAGTGCACGGCTCTTCACGACGATCGCCTCGCTGCCACTGATCGTGCTGCCGTGGACGGGCGCCGCGCGGCTGCAGCCGATCCATCTCGACGATCTCGCCGCCGCCCTCGTCGCCCTCGTCGAGACCCAGGACGGTGCCGGCGTCCACCCGCTGGTCGGCCCGCGCGCGTTGACGTGGCGTGCCTGGTTCGCATGTCTGCGCGCAGGCCTCGGCTCGGGGCCCGCCCGCGTGCTCGAACTGCCGCGAGCGTTCGATGCGCTGATCCGACTGGGCGGCGTGCTGCTCGGCGGTGGTCTCGTCGACCGCGAGACACTGGCGATGCTGCGTGCGGGCAACTGCGCGAGCGTTACGACCACGCGGGCGTTGCTCGGTCGGTCGCCGCGCGATCCGGCGGATTTCGTGCCGCCGGCGACGCGCGCACAGTGGCGCCGACGCGCCGAACTCGGCTGGCTCGTACCGGTCGCGCGTCTCGCGCTCGCGGTCACGTGGGCGTGGAGCGCAATCGTGTCGGCGGGTCTCTATCCGCGCGAGCAAAGCTTCGCGCTGCTCGCCGCCACGGGCTTGTCCGGTCGGTCGGCGGCGATCGCGCTCGCCGCCGGTGTGCTCGTCGATGCGGCCTGTGCCGTGTTGTCGCTGTGGGTGCCGCACGCAGCGTGGCGGCCATGGGTATGGCGTCTGCAGATAATCGTGATTGCGGTCTACACCGTCATCGTGACGTCGGCGCTGCCGGGCTTCTGGCTGCATCCGTTCGGTCCGCTGCTGAAGAACCTGCCGTTGCTCGCGCTCCTGTGGCTGCTCGCGCGCCTCGACAGGCAGGACTCGACCGCACGCGGGTCGTGAATGGATTACCTCACGCTCAAATGGCTGCATGTGTTGTCCTCGACGGTGCTGTTCGGCACCGGCATCGGCACGGCATTCGGTCTGTTCGTCGCGAGTCTGCGCCGCGATCGCGCGGCCCTGGCCGCCGTGACTCGCAGCGTGGTGCTCGCCGACTGGCTGTTCACGACGCCCGCCGTCATCGTGCAACCCGTGACCGGCTATTGGCTCGCGTCGATGGCGGGCATGCCGTGGACCCGCGGCTGGCTGCTCGTGGCCGGTCTCGTCTACGCGCTCGCGATCCTGTGCTGGTTGCCGGTCGTCGTGATCCAGTGGCGCATGCGCGCGCTCTTCATGCCGGCCGGCGACGGCGGCCGGGCGATACCTGCGCGTTACTGGACACTGTTCGCCTGGTGGGTCGCACTCGGCAGCGTCGCGTTCTGCTGCTTTGTCGTCCTCTTCCGTCTGATGGTGATGAAACATCCGTAGGATGCGCTCTGCAAACGGCGAGCCAGCACGCGGGCGGGTGAGGCAAACGGAAGCACACCGCGCGTCTGGTAAAAATTGCGCGACGCGTGCAAACGCTGCACGGCAGAAGGATGTCTATGGTGACGGCGGCACCGCGCGCGTCGGTGCCGCGTGGCATGAATCGTGCGCCGCGCTCGACACGACGCCGCATGGCGAAATCACGGAGGACGACCGATGAGACACCGAAAGCCGGGCTGGTCCACCGCGGTGCTGGGAAGCGTCGCCGCGCTGGCACTTCTCGCCGCGCAGGCGGCGACGAACCTGCTGTCAGACAAGGATACGGCGTTCGTCACCGACGCTGCGCAGGGTGGTCGCGCCGAAGTCGCACTTGGCGATCTGGCGGCCAGTCGCGCACAGAACGACATGGTGCGCGATTTCGGTCAGCGCATGGTGAAGGAACACGGCGAGGCGAACACGAAGCTCCTGGATCTCGCAGCGGGCAAAGGCTGTACTCCGCCCG
>JADZCB010000258.1 GCA_020851775.1 Gammaproteobacteria bacterium | reverse complement strand
GGCGAAGCCACCGCAGTCGCGATCGAACTGCTGTGATCGCGTGACGATCGACCCTGCATGCGGGGTCGATCGTCATCCCCTCTGCACGGCGCGTCAGGCCTTCGCGCTGGGGCGAGCGGCGATCGCCGCGTGCCAGCGTTGCAGCGCCGTGTGGTGCGCTGCCGGTTTCACATCGACCCAGCCCGCGAATTCCACAGTGACGAACGCCGTGATGTCGGCAACCGTGAACGCGTCGCCGGTGACGCAGGCGTGCGTGGCGAGCCGGGCCTCGAGATCATCGAGAAAGGCGCGTGCGCGTGACTTGCCGCGTTCGACGAGGGCCGGGATCTGGGCATAGTTGCGCGGGCCGGGCAGCGCGCGATCCTTGAAGCGCTCGACCGAATTGCGCAGCGCTTCGGCGACGGCAAGAAATCCTTCGAGTTCGGCGCGGCGCGACCACATCTCGACATCGGCCTGTTCACGTGGCGTCGTGCCGAACAGCGGCGGCTGGGGCTGCAGTGCCTCGAAGTAACGGCAGATCGCCATCGTCTCCGTCAGCAGGGAGCCATCGTCGAGCACCAGCGCCGGTACGAGCATCGCGGGATTGTCGCGCTTGAAGTCCTCGCCGAACTGCTCACCGTGGCGCAGGTTCACCTGCACCATCGGCAGCGTGATGCCCTTCTCGGCGAGAAACATGCGCACGCGTCGCGGATTCGGGGCGAGTTCGAAGTCGTAAAGTTTCATCGGGCCTCCTGGTGCAGTGCGTCGGTGAGGGTGGTCGGGCAGGTATCATAGCCACAAAACACGCAGACCTCGGATCAGTGTCCGGCGATGGACACCTGACGCCAGAACACGAGGAGCACCGATGTCCGTCATCGAGAATCGACCCGATCGGAACGCCGCGGCGTGTCGCCGCCGGTCGTCTGCCGTCGCAGTGAGCAGGCATGACCCGCGCGCAGAGTGAAGGCGGTCGTTGTCACTGGGCGTTGCCGTCGCAGGCAGGCATGGTCGAGTACCACGATCGCGAATGGGGTGTGCCAGTGCGCGACGACCGCACCCAATTCGAATTTCTGGTTCTCGAGTCGGCGCAGGCAGGTCTGTCGTGGTACACGATTTTGCGCAAGCGCGATGGCTACCGCGCAGCCTTCGCGGACTTCGATCCCGAACGTGTTGCGCGCTACACGCCCGCGCGCATCGAGCGCCTGCTGACGAATTCGGCGATCGTGCGCAATCGTGCCAAGATCGAGGCGGCCATCGGCAATGCGAAATGTTTCCTCGCGATGCAGCGCGAGTACGGCAGCTTCAGCGAGTGGCTGTGGGGTTTCGTCGACGGCCGGCCCGTCGTGAATCACTGGCGCGAGCCGCGCGAAGTGCCGGCGACGACGCCATTGTCGGACACGATTGCGAAGGAGCTGAAGCAGCGCGGCTTCAGGTTCCTCGGTTCGACCGTCGTCTATGCGCATCTGCAGGCGACGGGAATCGTCAACGATCATCTCATCGGGTGCTTCCGGCACGCGGCGTTGTCGCACTGAGCCTCGCCCATACGGCGCCGAATTGTCGCGGCCGGGCCGATCGCCGAGAATGCGGCCGCACATCGTTCCATGTTCAATCGCACGAGGATTTTTTCGTGAAGACCAGGATCACCGAACTGCTCGGCATCGAGCACCCCATCATCCAGGGCGGCATGCATCACGTCGGCTATGCCGAACTCGCCGCGGCGGTGTCCGCTGCCGGTGGGCTCGGCATCATCACGGGGCTCACGCAGCGCAGCCCGGCTGATCTTGCGAACGAGATTGCACGCTGTCGCAAGCTGACGTCGAAGCCAATCGGCGTGAACCTCACCTTCCTGCCGACGGTGACGACGCCGGACTACCCGGGCTATATCCGCGCGATCATCGATGGCGGCGTGAAGATCGTCGAAACGGCGGGCAACAATCCGCAACAGTATCTGCCGCTGCTGCACGAGGCGGGGATCAAGGTGATCCACAAGTGCACCTCGGTGCGGCATGCGCTGAAAGCCCAGTCGATCGGGTGCGACGCAATCAGCGTCGACGGCTTCGAGTGCGCCGGTCATCCCGGTGAAGACGACATCCCGAACTTCATCCTGCTGCCGCGCGCGGCCGACGAACTGAAGATACCGTTCGTCGCGTCGGGCGGCATGGCGGACGGTCGCTCGCTGGTCGCGGCGCTCGCGCTTGGTGCCGAAGGCATCAACATGGGCACGCGTTTCATGGCGACCCTTGAAGCGCCGATCCACGACAACGTGAAGCAGGCGATCCTGAAAGCAACGGAGCTCGACATGCGGTTGATCATGCGACCGCTGCGCAATACCGAGCGTGTGTTGAAGAACACGGCCGTCGAACGTGTCATCGCCAAGGAAAAGGAACTGGGATCGAAGATCACCTTCGGCGACATCGCTGCGGACGTCGTCGGCGTGTATCCGAAAATCATGCACGAAGGGCAGATGGAGGTCGGCGCCTGGTCCTGCGGCCTCGTCGCCGGCCTGATCCACGACATCCCGAGCTGCAAGGAGCTGATCGATCGCATCATGCGCGAAGCGAACGCAATTATTCGCGAGCGCCTGGCGCGTTTCGTGGGCTGAACGAGTCGCGCAATTCCGTAGCCATCCGGTGGAGCGCGTAGCGCGTAACCAGGGATCGGGCGTGTCGGCCCTGCGATGAGGATCCCGGGTTTCGCTTCGCTGCACCCGGGCTACGTTTGCGCGATCCGGATCCAGCCACCGCCGCGCTCCGCGGCGCGGCCTTCTTCCGCGAGCTTCTGCAGCCCGGCCAGCAGAGAGCGCACGGCGGCACCGTGGACGGCCGGAGCGACGTCGCCATAGGCGTCGGCGAGCAAGGCATCGAGCGTGCGCGGCGTATCCCCGAGCGCGTCGACGATCCTGCGCTCACGGACGCGACGGTGCTCGAGGTACTGACGGATCAACGCATGGCCGTCGCGATACGAAGGCCCGTGCGCCGGGTACAGCGTCGACAGCGGAATCGACAGCAGGCGTTCGAGACTGGCGAGGTAGGTCGCCATGTGACCTTCGGGCGGATCGATCACGATCGTCGACACGGTCGACAGCATGTCGCCGACGATCGCCGCGCGGTAACGGCTCTCGATGAAGCACAGGTGATCGCGGGCGTGTCCCGGCGTATGCAGTACGTCGATGTGCCAGTCCGGACTGCCGTCAGGGGCGACGCCGAGCGGCAGCGTAGCGCCGTCGTCGAGCGCGCGACCCCGTACATAGGTTTCGTCGCGCAGATGCGCGTGGGTCAGTGCATGTGCATGAAGCGGCACGTCGAAGTGCCGGCTCAGCAGACTCGCGCTGCCGGTGTGATCGGGATGATGATGCGTCAGCAGGATGCCACGCAGCGTCGCCCCGTCCGCCTGCAGCTCGTCGATCCTGCGGATCAGACGCTCGCGATGCACTGTGTCGACCGCGGCCGGGTCGATGACGAAAAACTCGCGCTCGCCGACGAAGTAGCAGTTCGTCGTCGTGGCGGGCGGCAGCGTCGGCGTCGGCACCGGCGCGGTGAAGACGCCCGGTGAAAACCGTATCGGGTGAAATTCGCCGCGGTCGAAGGTCGCGGCGGCCTGCGCAGCGACCGTGCGAAAGGCGGGTACGCCATGCGCCGCGAGCTGTTCCAGCAGCAGCAGCGTCGGCGGCGCGATCGCCAGGTCTCCGCGCCGCCAGCCGGCAACGGCCGCGGCCGGCGTGAGGTAACGGCCGGCAACGAGTTCTGCTGCGTCGAGCTCGAAGTCCTCGGCGCGCTCGCAATGCAACTGCACGAAGTCGGTCGCGAAGCGTATCGGCACGTGTTCGGGTGTCGTGATCCGGCACACGTAGTGATAACGCCCGCTGGCGGCGACACTAGCGAGGCCTTCCCGCCAGCCCGGGGAGGGTCGATCCGGTGTGCAGTCGGCGAGCCAGGCGCGTGCCTCCTTCAACGGCACACCGAGCAGGCTGTGGCCCAGGGCGGTCTCTTCGAGCAGTTCGCGCAGCGCGCAACTCAGCGTCGCGTGTTCGCCGCACGCGCGATCGACCGCGTCCATCGCGCCGCCCGGGAATGCCCAGTAGCCGCCGAAGAAGCGCAACGCAGGGGAGCGCTGGACGAGGAGAATACACAGATCGGCACCGACGCCGGTCGTGAGGAGCACGGCGGACGCGATGCGAGGCGTGGAAGACATCTGGCTGCTCCGGGTCAGAAACGCGCATCGGGCGAAAACGACAGCGGCGCCCGAGGGCGCCGCTGTGACAGACCTTTACGTCGCCGATCAGTCGTCGGTCTTGACCGGCACGCGGGTCAGTTCGCCGTCCTTCATGCGAATGACCGTCGAGCGGCCGCCGAGCACGACCAGCGCACCATCGGGCATCTCGACCGGCGTACGCAGCCACGACAGGAGCTGCAGCGCTGAACGATCGGCCAGCTTCCACTCGCCGCTCTCGAGCGTGCCCAGCATGCCGACGGCGCCGGCAATCGCCGGCTTGCCGCCGTCGAGCACCGACACACCGAAGATCGCTTCGGCGCTCGGCGCCGGCAGTTTCTCCCAGGTGAGCCCGCCATCGGTGCTGCGGTGGATGGCACCCGCGGCACCGGCGAGCACCATCGTGTTGCCGTCCTGCGCACCGGCGATCCAATATGGCGGTTCCGGTTCCTTCGGCGTGATGACGGCGTCGCGACGCACCCAGTTGTCGCCGTTGTCCGTGCTCTGCAATACCATGCCGAATTCGCCGGCGATCGTGACGTTGCTGCCCTCGAACATCACGACGTTCCATGACACATCGCCGGCACGGAAGGCCGGGCCGGGCGCGAACTTGAAGCTGATCGTCGGCGCCGGATCGGCATCGAGATCCGACATCACCTGCATGAAACCTTCGTCGGGGTAGAGCGTGTAATCCGTATCGGCGACCAGCGGCTGGCCGCCTTTCATCGCCGTGAACTGGACGCTGTCCACGACGAGGTTGCTGACCCCGAAGTACCACTCGCTCGCGGTATTCGCCGGCAGTGCGAGCGGCGGTTGCGTGACTTCGCTGATCGTCACGGTTTCCCATTTCTGGAGGTCGTCACTGCGGGCGAGCATGCCACGCGCGCCGACCGCCCAGCCTTTGCCACCCGAGACGGCGATGTCGAGCACGGGCTCGTCGTACTCGGTGATCTTGCCGAGGTCGGTCAGCTTGCCGTCGACGAAACTGAACAGGTGGCCGGTCGAGGAACCGAGCAGCACGGTCTTGTCGTCGACCTTCTCGAGCGCCGTGAAATCGGTGAGGCCACCGCCCTCGAGCTTGTTCAGTACGGCACCGTCGTCGCCGAACTTCAGCGTGCCGAGCAGGCCGTGGGGGCCGGCAACGAGGATGCCATCGAGGCCGGCAAGATAGTCTCCATCCATGAAGTCGATGACGAGGGGGGTGCGGCGATCGACCACCTCTTCGCGGGCCGCCAGCGCCGGGGTGGCGAGGGCAGCGAGAATCAAAGTATTTCCGATAGCCGCGAGCGGCCGACGGACAGCGCGGTTAAACATCATGCGAGCCTTCTAAGGTTTGATTGAAATGACGCGC
>JADZCB010000257.1 GCA_020851775.1 Gammaproteobacteria bacterium | reverse complement strand
CGTGACGTCGGTCGCGAAGCACAGCACCTTGCCGACCGCGGCACCATCGCCGGCGATCGGGCAGGCGGAAATCCGCAGCCAGCGCCGGCCGTCCTTGCCGTTGCATTCGAATTCATCGACGACGGGCCGGCCGCCGAGCAGTGCCGACCACGCGTCGCGCCAGGACCGTTCGCTCGCGTGTGCGATCAGCGTGGCGAACGGCGTCGCGCGCAGATCCGACACGGCGTGTCCGAGCGCCGCGGCGAAGGCCTCGCTGGCGCTTGCCAGCAGACCATCAGGCGTACAGACGGCGACCGCCTGCGTACGCAGGATCGCGGCGTGCTCCGCCTTGAGGAGATCCATTTCGTGATCGACCGGGACGATGGGGGTCTTGGAGCTTTTCTTGATGCCGAACATGGACCACTAGCCTCGCTTGCGTGTGATTTCCGTGGGGTTCCGGGAGAGAACCGGCGCCGCGGAGGCGACCGTGAAGCCGCTATCGGCTGCGCTGCGCCGTGCCTTGAGCGGAAATTCCGGAATCGCGCCGCCGGCCGACAGACGCGGCGTTATGCGGGGGTGTCGATCGCCCGTTCGTCGCGCGCGTGCAGCACGTCGAGCGCGGCATCGAAATCGAAATCCTCGATCAGCGCGATCAGGGGCTCCGCGTCGCGCCCGAAGGCGGCGCGGATTGCGGGGCCCCAGGCCTGGGTGTAGCGCAGGGCACTCAGGTCCCGCGCCGCGAGCCGTTCGCGCAGCGCCGACACGAGTTCGGCGGCCGATGGTGACGCGCGCTGCGCCGGCGCGCGCGGCGTGTCGGCGGTGAGCGCCGCCGCGATCGCGGCGAACACCTCGTCGAGTGCCGCCGCCAGCGCTTCTATCGCGGCGTCGTCCGGGCTCGCTTCGACGCGGGCAAGCGCCGCGCAGACCTGGACCGCACCGACGGCCCCGGCCGTGCCCTTGAGCGTGTGGACGAGTTCGCCGCGCGGCGCCGGCGACGCGCCGCGCAGACGTGCGGGGTCGTCGCGATGTACTTCCGCGAAGCGCGCGAGCAGACGCCGCCAGGCCGCGACATCGCCGCGGGTCGTGGCGAGACCGACTGTCGCGTCGAGGCCGGCGAGCGGCGGTGTGGTGACGTAGAGCGGCGGCGTCGGTCCGAACTCCGCCGTGGCTGGCAGCCAGCGCAGCAGCACGCGCGTGAACTCCTCGAAGTCGAGCGGTTTGCCGAGGAAGTCGTCCATGCCGGCGGCGCGACAGCGGTCGCGATCGCGCGGCAGCGCATTGGCGGTCAGCGCGACGATCGGCAATCCGGCGCGGTGGGGCAGCGCGCGGATGTGGCGCGTCGCTTCGATGCCGTCCATCTGCGGCATCTGCAGATCCATCAGCACGAGTGCGCACTGCAGGTCGCCGGCGAGCGCGGCGACGGCGTCGGCGCCGTTCGCGGCGATCGTGACGATGAAACCTGCCTCTTCGAGAAGTTCGCGAAAGACCTCCTGGTTCAGCGCATTGTCTTCGGCGACCAGCACGCGCTGGCCGCGATGGGGTGCGAGCCGCCGCAATACTTCGTCGAATGGCGCGGCGACCGCCGGTGCGGGCTCGGCGGCCGCTGCGACAGCGGCGCTCGTCGGCGCCGCGTCGACCCTCGGCAGCCGTTCCGTTCTCCGCCCGGGGGTGAGCGGTGCCGCCGCCGCGACGAAGCGGGCGTCGAAATCGAAATGGAACCGGCTGCCGACGCCCGGCACGCTGTCGATCTCGAGCGTGCTGCCCATCATCGTCAGCAGGCGCCGGCAGATCGCAAGCCCGAGTCCGGTGCCGCCGTGTCGGCGGGTCAGCGACGCGTCGCCCTGTTCGAACGGCTGGCACAGGCGGGCCTTGGTCGCGGCATCGATGCCAGGCCCAGTGTCGGCGACCTCGCAGCGCAGGCGCACGCGATCACCGTCTCGGGCGAGCAGCCGCGTGCGCAGGGACACACGCCCGCGCGAGGTGAACTTGATCGCGTTGCCGATCAGGTTCATCAGGATCTGGCGCAGACGCAGATCGTCGAGCGCGACGACGCCGGGCAGATCGGGCCCCTGCGTGGCGACGAGTTCGAGGCCCTTTTCGGCAGCGGCCGCCGCGAACAGCTCCATCACCTGGTTCAGCATGTCGGCGAGTACGGTGTCGCGTGGCACGAGTTCGAGCTTGCCTGCTTCGAGCTTCGAGAAATCGAGGATGTCGTTGAGGATTGCGAGCAGATGACGCGCCGCCGCGGTCATCTTGTCGAGATGTGCGATCTGCGCCAGGCTCGCACCGCGCCGCACGAGCCACGCAAGGCCGATGATCGCGTTCATCGGCGTGCGGATCTCGTGGCTCATGTTGGCGAGAAACTCCGACTTCGCGCGCGTCGCGGCTTCGGCACGATCGCGCTGGCGCACCACTTCGGCGGTGCGTTCGCGGACCAGTGCTTCGAGGTTGTCGCGATGGTTCGCGAGTTCGCGTTCGATCGCCATCCGCCCGGTGATGTCGCGGATCATCGCCATGAACAGCGGCCGGCCCTCGACGAGGCTGCG
>JADZCB010000256.1 GCA_020851775.1 Gammaproteobacteria bacterium | reverse complement strand
CTGCTGCACCCGGCAAGGGAACGACATGGACCGCGGCGATTGCCTGCACGTCGGCCAATGCATCGATGCTGATCTGGCGGCCGGTCAAATCGAAGAAGCCGAGTCCGCCGTTGTTGTACTTGCTGTACAGCGATCGATCGCGATCGCAGGGCTCGGTGCTGAGACAGCCACCCCAACCGCCGACGGCGTGCACGACGGCACTGTCGCCGACGGAGATGATGTCCGCGACCAGTTGCAGGTTGCCACCGCTGCCGCCACCCCCCGGACCGCCGGTACCTCCAATGTTGGTGAAGGCCCAGCCGCCGTTCGCCCCGTTGGCGAGCAAGGTGCCATCGAAAACGAGCATCGAAGGCGTGCTCAATTGCAGCGCGCCACCGCCGTCGCCGCCAGCCCCACCGCCGAGTTGGACACCGAAGAACATCCAGCCGCCACCCCCGCCGCCACCCGAGCCGCCCACCAGCGGCACCGGTAATTCATCCAATTTCGCCGTCGCGGGTGCACTGTGGCTGAAGCGGGCGGGATCGGCGGCGGCGCCTGGCGTCGCCATGCCACCGCCACTGCCGGCGTAACCCGGGGTCGATTTCGGGCTGCCGTGCGCCGCATTCGATCCGGCATTGCCGCCGAGCACGCCGCTCCCGCCCTGCGCCGGATGACAGGCCGGGTCTCCGCATGCGCTGTCGCCGAAACCTGCATCGCCGCCTTCACCGCCACCCGGGCCGGCGAGCCCGCCGCGTGCCGACACATCGATCATGCCGAAGATGTCGATGTCACCGGTCGCCGCGAGAAATACCGGCGTGTTCAGTGCGTTCGGCTTGAACGTGACGGTTGCGCCGAGCGGGATCGTGATCGTCGTGAAGTTCAGTACGCCGTCCTCCCGACCCGGCAGACTGAGATCGATGACATTGCTTCCGACGTGAGCGAGATACGCACCATCCGATCCGTCGGACATCACGCGCGCCGCATGAACAGTATTGCCGGCGAAAACGAACGCGCAGCCGAGGGTCAACGCGTGCAAGCGGGTCGTCATGGGACTCTCCTTCGGAGCTTGTCGCTCTCTAATCGTGGATGTAGCGAGGCCGTGCTGCTGCACGATCCCGTTTGAACTGTAGGCGCCGCCGTTTCGACGTTACCTGACGCTGGTCAGCTTGCCGGCGTGGCGGCTTGCATCGGGAAGGGGGTGGTGATGTCGATCGGCGGCGCGTGAGCGGCGAGCCGCAAACGGGAGTTCGTCTGCGACACCGCGAACGCGCAGGCGCAGGCGCAAGGCGTGGACTACTATGACTGCATGGTTCTTCTGCGGCGTATCCGGAAGGAGGAAGCGTGAACGCTGGCAGCAAAGCTCCCGCGCTCATCGGGTTTTCGACGCATATGCTGCGGTCGGCGCGGCGTGCAGGGGTCGGTGTGTTGATGCTCGTTGCCCTTCCGGGAACGGCAAGCGCGGCGACGACTTATCTCGAGGCGTATGCGACGGCCTCGGACTCGGGCGGCTCGGAAACCGTCGTGGGAACCGAGGGCGCCGTTTTTGCGAGCCGATCAGGCGAGTATGCGGGCTTTGGGCGTGTCCGCGGCGCAGATGCCTCCGCGAGCGCCGCCTTCGGCACGCTTCGGGCCCAATCGTCGGCTAACGGCACCAACGATGGAGCAACCTCCGGAGCCTCGGCCAGGTTTCATGACACCGTCACCATCACGGCGCCTGGTGTCGCGCCCGGAACTCCGGGGCTGTTCAGTTTCGCGATGGAGGTCGAAGGCAGCCTGGTCGCCGACGGCGCGGCTCACGCGACCTGGATGCTCTCGAGCGGAGTGGGCAGCGTCGGGCCCCGAATCCTCGGTGCGGGAGAGGTGACGTCCTCGAGCATCAGTGGAGATCCTTTCGGCGGCTATTACGACTCCGGTCTGTGGCTCTTCCGCTTCGGGGAACCCTTCGTCATCGGCGTCACCCTGGGGGTCAGCACGACGGCGGGAAGTTCGGTCGGCTCGGGTTCGGCGTCCGCGATGTTCGGTAACACCGCGACATGGCAGGGCTTCTCCGCCGTGGAAAGCGCCGGCACGCATATTCCGTATCCGGAATACTTCGTGACCTCGGCATCCGGCCTCGACTGGTCGCTGCCGGTCGTCGTGCCGGTGCCGGGCGCCGCGCTGTTCTTCGCATCGGCACTCGTCGTACTTGCCGCACGCGCGTCCAAGTCGAAGGCAAGCCGGTAGCGCGACGAGGCGGCGTGTTCCAGGCAAACGCCGCCGTTCGCGGTGGCGCCCTTGGCGGCCACACGCACAGGTCAGCCCAGGCGCTTCCAGGTGCTGGTCGCGAAAGCGACGACATCACCGTCCATGTCGGTCAGCGTCGAGCGCAGATAGGAAATGCTCTTCCCGCGCTTGATGAATTCTCCGCGACAGCGCAGCACACCGTGCCGCGCGGGCTTCAGATACTGCGTCTTCATCTCGAGCGTCGTGCCGGTGCCGTCCATACGCTTCAAGAGATGACCCATCGAGATGTCCATGACGGTCGCGATGATACCGCCATGCAGCGTGCCCTGCGGATTGAACATGAAGTCCTGGACTTCGAACTCGACGACGCAGTCGGCATCGCCATAGGCGAACGACAGTCCGAGCAGGCGCGCGAGAAAAAAGTGCTCGAATTCCGGCCGCTGGCTCGCCAGCGCGGCGTCGAAAGCGGCACGCGCTCGTTGTGCGTCGATGCCGCTGATGTTCTCGTGCCGTGTCATGTCAGAGCATCCCATCGGCCACTGCGGCCATGTCGTCGCTTGCGGTGCCGTACCGGTCGAACATCACGATCTTGATCCTGTCCTTCAGTCGCTCGGCGGTGGTCATGCCTCTCTCCGATGTCTATGCGGCGAACGTTCGCGCCGTCGCATTCTCTACGCCGGCGTACAATCGGCCAAGAGATCACTTTCGCACCATCGACTCGAAGCCGCTGGCGCCGCTCGACACCTGATGCCGGAACACCATGTCACACGCGCATCACGCCGGGTCCGAATCGCCGACATGCCGATGCCGGCAGTTCGTATCGCGACGTGGAATGCCGAGTGGGCCGCACCGGACAGCAGCCGTGGCCAGATGATGCGCGATGCACTGCGCATGCTGATGGCCGATGTCCTCTGCGTCACCGAGGGATCAGTCGATCTGCTGCCGACGTCCGGACACGTGATCACGTCGTCTCCCGACTATGGCTATGCCGCAGCTCCACAGCGCCGGAAGGTTCTGCTGTGGAGCCGCGAGCCATGGAAGAACGTGGATGGTGTCGGCAGCGCCGGATTGCCCGGCGGCCGCTTCGTGGCCGGCACCACGGCGAGTGCGCATGGCCCTTTTCGCGTGTACGGTGTCTGCATTCCGTGGAAGGACGCGCATGTGCGAACGGGGCGGCGGGACCGTCTTCCGTGGCAGGATCATCTCGCCTACCTGTCCGCGCTGCCGGTAGTGCTGAACGATCGCGGCGCGAACTGGTGCGTGTGCCTCGGCGATTTCAATCAACGAGTTCCCGGCTACCGCGCGCCTGCGCAGGTCAAGACGGCGTTGACCGATGCCTTCGCTGGTTGGCAGGTCGTCACCGGCGGCAGGATCCCGCCGCTGGGGGAAATGGCGATCGACCACATCGCGTGTCGCCCGGAGGGCGAGGTCGTGCAGGTCTTCGCGCGATCGCGGTTCGCGAGCGACGGTACGCGACTCAGCGATCACTTCGGCGTCGTCGCCGATCTCCTGCCGCCTGCCCGGCCGGCCATTGCGGGTAAACAAGGACCGGTTCACGATTCCGCGTGACGACCGGCCGCGGTGCATCGATGCAGAAGCAATCACGTCCGGACGACCGGAGGCGCCATCCGATGAAATGCGAAAAGGAAGACACGCCCGGCGCCGAGCGATCGACCCTCGCGTCGGCGGACGGTGATCGGATCGAGTCGCCGTACTGCCGCGCCGTCATCGGCAGGCGCTGCTAGTGTCCCCGCTGCTCGCCTTTTATCTCGGCAGCCACCCCGACCATCGGGGTCGCCTGCTCGCGGACATCGTCGAGCAGGATGACGACTGGCTGGAGTACACGCATGACTACATTCAATGGCTCTTCCCGCTCGAAGAGCATAGCCGTGCGGTGCCGAGTGCGCCGATTCTCCGCCCTGACGATGTACGCGCCTTCAGGGAGGACGCGCTCCTCCGCGATCACATGCGTGCGGCGCTGCATCGCATGCTCGCCTTCTACGGCCTGGCACTCGTCGATGGCAAAGTTCAGAAGGCCCCGAACTGGGCGCAACGCAGCGGCAACTGGTTCACCGAAGCCACACACAACGACCTGCGCGTCACTCGCATCCTCAAGAGCCTCATGACGGCAGGGCTCGAACACGAAGCGCGCGCATTCCACACCTGCCTGAAGACACTGTGCGCTGACGAACCAACGTGCGGAGTTCCGCTGGCCTCACGCGAGTTCTGGTCTCGCGCCGTGGAAAGCACGGGCGCACGGATTTCCTGACTCGGGTCACCGGGTGCGCACGCGCTCCGCTCTCCGGTGTGGCGACCGCAAGGCGGCCCACGACGTGCCTGTATTCGCCGGACGCCGCGCGGTCGCATCGACCGACGTGAGCGTGTGGCGAAGCGTGCCAAGATGACGACTCGCGCATGGCCGACTTTCGCGAGCAGACGTCGCAATGGATTGGAACCGACATTTGAGGATTGGCGCGGACTGCGTGCCGGGCGGCGGTGTCCATTTCGGTGTCTGGGCACCGGATCGCGCGCGGGTCGATATCGTGTTCGAAGATGTCGGACGCACCGTGGCACTGGCGCGCGACGAGGCAGGATTTTTTTTCGGTCGATCGGCTGAAGGCATCGCGGGCTCGCGGTATCGCATTCGCCTCGACGCTCGCGACGAGCGCTATCCGGACCCCGCGTCGCGCTATCAGCCCGATGGTCCGCATGGCCCTTCCGAAGTCATCGATCCGGCGGCGTTCGTGTGGCGACACGATGCATGGAAGGGGCTCGCCGCACCGGAAGCGCGCGTGCTCTACGAAATGCACATCGGCACGTTCACGCCGCGCGGAACCTGGGAAAGCGCGACGTCTCAGCTCGCCGCGCTGACGGACCTCGGCGTCAACGTCATCGAAGTGATGCCCGTCGCCGACTTCGTCGGTACCTTCGGCTGGGGCTACGACGGGGTCGATCTCTTCGCGCCCACGCGACTCTACGGGCGGCCGGACGACTTTCGCCATTTCGTGGACAGCGCGCATGCGGCCGGCGTCGCCGTGATCCTCGATGTGGTCTACAACCATTTCGGCCCCGACGGCTGCTACCTGCGCCAATTCACCGCGGACTATTTCAGCGATCGCTACACGAACGAATGGGGCGACTCCGTGAACTTCGACGGCACACGGGCGCAGTTCGTGCGTGCGTATTTCGCCGCCAATGCCGCGTACTGGATCGAAGAGTTCCATCTCGACGGCCTGCGGCTCGACGCCACCCAGCAGATGTTCGACGCCTCGGAACGCCACGTCATCGCGGAGATCGTCGCCGCGGCGCGCAGTGCAGCGCCAGGCAGGGATCTGCTGATCGTCTGCGAAAACGAAACGCAGGATGCCCGCCTCGTACGCGCCCCGCAGCGTGGCGGCCTGGGAGCCGACGCACTGTGGAACGACGATTTCCATCATGCCGCACTCGTCGCCGCGACCGGTCACCGGGAAGCCTATTACTCCGACTACACCGGCACGCCGCAGGAGTTCGTGTCCTGCGCACGTCACGGGTTTCTCTATCAAGGACAGGTGTCGCGCTGGCAACAGCAGCGGCGTGGCACATGGGCCGGCGATCTGCCGCCGCACGCGTTCATCCACTTTCTCGAAAACCACGATCAGATTGCCAATTCGGCTTGCGGTGAACGCTTCGTCCAACGCACGAGCCCGGGCCGGTACCGCGCACTGACGGCGCTGCTGCTGCTCGGCCCGCAAACGCCGCTGCTGTTCCAGGGGCAGGAATTCGCCGCGTCGACACCGTTCCATTACTTCGCGGATCACAGCGCAGCGATCGCGCCGGACGTGCGACGCGGCCGGGCGGATTTTCTCGCGCAGTTCCCGACGCTGGCGACGCCGGCGGTGCGCCGGGCGCTGCGTGACCCTGCCGATCGCGACACCTTCGAGCGCTGCAAGCTCGATTTCGGCGAACGCGCCGCGCATGCCGCCGCGTATGCCCTGCATCGCGATCTCCTGCACCTGCGCCGCTCGGATCCGGTTTTCAATCAGGCGGGTCGGTCCCCGCCGCTGGGCTGCGTGCTCGGCACGCACGCTTTCGGTCTGCGCTATGCATTCGGTGACGCGGATGACCGCTTGCTGTTGATCAATCTGGGCGGCGACCTCGATCTGCACACGCTGGCCGAACCGCTGCTCGCGCCCGCGCCGCACGGCGTGTGGCATCTGCTGTGGTCCAGCGAAGACGTGCGTTACGGCGGCGGTGGCACCGTCGACATCGAAACCCGGGAGCGGTTCTCGCTCCCGGGTGAAGCGGCTATCGTGCTCGCGACGGCAGTGCCATGAACGGCATCGAAGCGACGGAACGCCGGGCGCTCGGCGAGTACCTGTGGTGGCAGCGCGGGATCATCTATCAGATCTATCCGCGGAGCTTCCAGGACAGCAACGCCGACGGCGTCGGCGATCTGCCCGGCATCGTGTCGCGCCTCGACTATCTGCGTTGGCTCGGCATCGACGCCATCTGGATTTCGCCGATCTATCCCAGCCCGATGAAGGATTTCGGTTACGACGTCGCCGATTATCGTGACATCCACCCGATGTTCGGCACCCTCGCCGATTTCGAACGTCTGCTGCAGGAAGTCCATGGCCGCGGCATGAAGCTGATTCTCGACTTCGTGCCGAATCACACGTCCAGCGTGCACCCGTGGTTTCTCGAAAGCCGCTCGTCGCGACACAATCCCCGCCGCGACTGGTACCTCTGGCGGGATGGCAGCGCCGATGGCGGGCCGCCGAACAACTGGCTGTCGAATTTCGGCGGCCCTGCATGGACGCGGGATCCGGCGTCCGGACAGTATTACTACCACGCATTTCTCGCCGATCAGCCCGATCTCAACTGGCGCAATCCCGCCGTCGTCGGCGCGATGCTCGACAACCTGCGGTTCTGGCTGGACCGCGGCGTCGACGGCTTCCGGGTCGATGTGCTCTGGCATCTGATCAAGGACGATCGATTTCGCGACAATCCGCGCAACCCGGCCTGGACGCCCGACGGAAACCCCTTTCATGCACTGCTGCCCGAGTACACCGCGGATCGCCCCGAGGTCCACGATCTGATCACGGTGATGCGGCGATTGTTCGACGAATATGCGCAACGCGTGCTGATCGGCGAGATCTACCTGCCGATCGAACGTCTCGTGACCTACTACGGGACCGGTCCGTCGGGCGCCCATCTGCCGTTCAATTTCCAGTTGATCGACGCGCCGTGGGATGCGCGGCACATCGCGCAGCTCATCGACGAGTATGAGGCCGCCCTGCCCGCTTATGGCTGGCCCAACTGGGTGCTCGGCAACCACGACAATCATCGCATCGCGTCCAGGATCGGCCCCGCGCAGGCGCGCATCGCCGCCCTTCTCTTATTGACCTTGCGCGGCACGCCGACGCTCTACTACGGCGACGAGCTCGGCATGCGGGACGGCGACATCCCGCCTGCGCAGGTGCAGGACCCGCTCGAGCGCAACGTGCCCGGCAAGGGTCTCGGCCGGGATCCCGAACGCACGCCGATGCAATGGGACGATGGCCCGCATGCGGGCTTCTCGTCCGTTGCGCCTTGGCTGCCGGTGCTCGACGACTTCGCGCACGTGAACGTGCATTCGGCGCAGCAGGATCCCGATTCGCTGCTGAGCCTGTATCACCGTCTGATCCGGCTGCGGCGCGGTTCGCCGGCGCTCGAGGTCGGCCGTTTCGAACCCTATCCGTCCAGTCGCGACGTGCTGGCCTACCTGCGGCGTGGCCGCGAAGGCGAAAGCAGTTTTCTCGTCTGCCTGAACCTGAGCGCGCAGCCGCAGCGCGTGACGCTCACCGATCTGCCGGCGCCGAGCAGCGTCGTCGTCGGCACGCGTCGGACACGCGAAGGGGAAGAGGTGTCGGACGTGTTCGATCTCGCCGCCAACGAGGGAGCGGTCATCGCCGTCGGCACGACGGCGTGAACGCGCCGTTGCACTTGCGCCGCGACGATCGTGTACGGCGATTCCGCGGCGTGCGGAGCGGCCGTTGTCGGTGCGGGAGACCCTGTGCTAGCGTCAGGCCCACTGCGGCAGTCCCGCCGTCTGCGCCGGAGGGTGACATGGCTCATCTCAGTTCAGTTCCATTCGATCGCATCCCGTCCTATCTGCGCGATGTCATGCACGCCTACGACAGCGAGCTCGGCGGTTCGGGTTTCGTGCAGGTCTTCGCGCATGCGCCCGAGGTGTTCAAGCGTTTCATCGACTTCTATTTCGATCTCGAACTGCAGACGCGCGGCGCCGTCGATGGCCAGATCACCGAGCTCGCGCGCCTGATGGTCGCGCGCCAGAACGACTGCGGTCTGTGAATCAAAGCCCGCCTCGCGGTCGCGCGGCAGGAAGGTTTGACGGAAGAGAAAATCGCGGAGATTCCGCATTACCGCACGAGCACGAAGCTCAGTGCCCGTGAGAAAGCGGCGATCCACTACGCGGAAGTGCTGGCCGGCAACCATCACAGCGCCGATCAGGCATTGTTCGATGAACTGCGACAGCAATTCACGGAAGCGGAAATCGTCGACCTCGGCCTTCGGATCATGACCTTCGTCGGCTACGGACGTCTGATCTACGTGATGGGCCTGGAGATTGGGGGCACCTGCCCGTTGCCCCACCCGAAGACGGCGGAGTGAGATCCGCCGTCACGGTACGCAGCACCGGTGATGCGACGCCGGACAGGACGCAGACGTCCTGTTCGGCCGCATGCCGGCGCGCTTTCGCGACGAGGAGTGTCAGCGATGCCGACCACCGTCCAGACCGTCACGGCCATCCGCCCCGGAGAGGCGGTGACGACCATCCAGCAGTTGCCGTATTTCGTCGGGATTTCGGGCCGCACCGCACAGGCGACGGGGCTGTCGATGCACGTCGTCGTCATACCGCCAGGTGCGCGCGCCCAGCCGCACCGGCATCTCGGCTACGAGACCGGCCTCTACGTGTTGAGCGGACGCGTGTTGACGCGCTGGGGGGATCGGCTCGAACACGAGACGATCAGTGAAGCCGGCGATTTCCTGTTCGTGCCGCCTGGGATCCCGCACGAAGCCGTCAATCTCAGCGCGACCGAGCCGGCGCGCGCGGTCGTCGCCCGCAATCATCCGGGCGAGCAGGATCTCGTCGAAGTCTATACGCCGCCCGCATGAACGCCGCCCTGCGTCATCGCCACGCGCGCCGTGACGATCTCGATGCCTTGCGCGAACTGATGCAGCGGGCGATCGACGAGTTGCAGCACGCTTTTCTGTCGCCGGCACAGATCGCGGCGAGCCGGCATCTGATGGGACTCGACACCCAGCTCGTCGATGACGGCACTTACTTCATCGTCGAGCGCGGTGACGCCCTTGCCGGCTGTGGCGGTTGGAGTCGCCGCGCGACTCTCTATGGCGGTGACGCGACACCGGGCCGCAGCCCGGCATTGCTGAATCCCGCCTGCGACGCCGCACGCGTACGCGCGATGTATACCCATCCCGATCACGTTCGCCGCGGCGTCGGGCGTCTGATCCTCGCGCTGTGTGAACGGGCTGCGGGCGACGCAGGCTTCACGCGCATCGAGTTGATGGCGACGCTCGCCGGCGAGCCGCTCTATCGCACCGCCGGATACACCGTCGTCGAGACGCTCGAAGACGCCCGCGGCGGTGCGCCCGTGCCGTTGCGATTGATGACGAAGTCGCTCGCCGGCCGGTCGGCGGCGACGTCCTGATCCTCTGTCCTCAGCCCGACGCGTTGATCACATCCAGCGCATCGTGCGCGAATTGTGCGTATTCGATCACCGTGCCATCGGGATCGCGCACACATAGAAAGCGGGCCTCGACCCCGGAGGGGCGCACGCCGGGGGCCGTCTCGTAAGGCGAGACGGGGCCGACGAACGACACGCCGCGGGCGGCCAGGAAACTGGCGACGGCATCGAGGTCGGCCACTTCGAAACAGAGCCGCGCAATCCCGGCATGGTCGAGCGTGGGGTAGGGCTCACCAACGGTCGGCCGGTCGAGGAACTGGATGAGGTCGAGAAACGGCACCGGCAGATCCGGCATCTTCATGAACACGGCGCGAAAACGCCGATTGGTGTCGAGTCCGAGCCCGCGCCAGACGCCAGCGCCGGGCTCGAAGATCTGGTCGGCGAATTTCTCGAAACCGAGGGTTTCGTAGAACGGAATGGTCCTGTCCATGTCGCGAACACAAATGTTCGCGTGCACCATCTGGCGTATCGAAACGGATTTCATGCGTGGCCTCCGATGACAGTGGACTGCTCGTGCAGACCATAGCGCACGTCTGTGTGCATGTGCGGTCGAGTGTGACGATCTCCGGGCCACCGGCGATCGGCGGTGCCGCCTCTCCCGACAGCGCTCCGGCGCAGCAACCTCCTTCGTGCCGCCCGTCGCCGCCGCGATCCTCGCTCCCCGCTCCCCGCGTCGTCACGTTTCGGGCATCATGCGGCGATGATGACTCCCCCGCATGCCGATCTGATCGCGCGCCTCGCGCAGCTCGACACCACGCATCTTGCCGATGCCGACAAACGGATCCGCGCCTGCGATCCCGGGCTCGTCGCCGTACGGTTCGGGCTGAAGCTCGTCGGCCGCGCGCATACGGTGCGCTGCTGCGAGGATTTCCTCACCGTCATCGCGGGTCTGCTGGCGGCCGCTCCGGGCGAGGTGCTCGTGATCGACACGCAGGGCAGCCGCCGTGCCGTGCTCGGCGAACTGTTCTCGCTGGAGGCCGTGCGCAGGCGCCTCGCCGGGATCGTCGTCGACGGCCTCGTCCGCGACACCAGCACGATCCGCTCGCTCGATCTGCCCGTATACGCCCGCGGCACCTGTCCGCAGGCGGGCACCATCGCGCGGTGCTTCGAGACGCAGGTGCCCGTCACGATTGGCGGGGTCATCGTGCGGCCGGGCGATCTCGTGTTCGGTGACGACGATGGCCTGCTCGTCGCGTCGCCCGACGAAGTCGCCGCCGTACTGCCGCAGGCCGAGACGATTGCGGCACGCGAAGCCGGGCTGATCGCGCGCCTGCGCGCGGGCGCCGCACTCGGCGATCTGGTCAACGCCGCCGAACACCTCGAGAACGTGCGCGCGGGGCGCGCGAGTTCGCTGCGCTTCGAACTCTGAGCCGAAGGAGATCCGATGAACACACCTTCCTTTGCCGGTACCTGGCATCTCATCGACGCGTTCGCGCTGACCCCCGACGGAAAGCGTCTGCCGTCGCCGCTGGGCGAAAAGGTG
>JADZCB010000255.1 GCA_020851775.1 Gammaproteobacteria bacterium | reverse complement strand
GTGCGTCGGCGCCGCGAACGCGGCACACGGCAGGCAGCACAGCCATGCCACGCACAGCACGATCAGGTGCGCACGCGAAGGGCGGGTTGAACGGAGCGGCAGCGGCATGCGACGCGCAGTCTACCAGAGAGGTGCCGCGCCCACGGGACGAACGTCCGGTCCTGGATGGACGGGACCGGAGCTTCCATAATCCGCGCGCCCGTTCCGGAATACCGCCCATGCGTCGTGTGCTGTCGTTCGCCCTGCTGTCGGGTCTGCTGAGTGGAGCGCCGCCGGCCGTGCCGGCACGTGAGCTGATCGAGTTCAGCGCGCCGCCGTTTCTCACCGGTCCGAGCGTGTCCCGCTCGGCCTTCGGCGTGACGTACGTTTATACGGGGCGGCCGCCATTTGCGACGAGCGAGCTGCAGTTGACCGTGGTCGATGTGCCGACTGAGCTGCGCGACGATGGCGCGCGACTGCCCGGCCATTGCCTCGGTGCTTTCGTCGATGCGCTGCGCAGCCGGGAGCCCGCGCTGATGCTCGGCGCGGAGGTGCGCGAATCGACGCTCGGTACGTTGTCGCTGGTGGAACGCCGCTGGCTGTCCCAGCGCGGGCCGCGAACGATGACGGGGGTGACGGCGTGCGCCGTGCATCGCGGCCGTTTCGTGTCGGCGAATTTCGCCGACGATCTGCGCACGGCGGTACACAGTCTGCCGGTGCTGCGCGCGGCGCTCGGCCGGCTCGTGTTGAACTTCTGAGCCGCTTACGCCAGACGATGCAACGCAATTACCGCTATTACGATTTCCTGATGGCCGGCTTCGTGGCGGTCCTGTTGTGCTCGAACCTGATCGGGCCGGCCAAAGTCTGCGCGCTGCCACTGCCGGACTGGCTGCCCGTGCTCGGCCCGGTTCTCGTGTTCGGTGCCGGCAACCTTTTCTTCCCGGTGAGCTACATCTTCGGCGACGTGTTGACCGAAGTGTACGGCTACGCGCGCACGCGGCGCGTGATCTGGGCCGGCTTCGGCGCGATGGTGTTCGCGACCGTGATGTCAGCGATCGTCGTCGCTCTGCCACCGAGCCCGAGCGAACCGTTCAATGCACAGTTGCAGCCCGCACTGGAAACGGTGTTCGGCGGCACCTGGCGGATCGTCTGCGCCTCGATGCTCGCCTTCTTCGTCGGCGACTTCACCAATTCGTACGTGCTCGCACGGATGAAGGTATGGACGCAGGGGCGCTGGTTGTGGACGCGCACGATAGGTTCGACGATCCTCGGCCAGGGCGTCGACAGTCTCGTGTTCTATCCAATCGCGTTCTACGGGATCTGGGAGACGGACACCCTTTTCCAGGTGCTGTGCTTCAACTGGGCGTTCAAGGTCAGTGTCGAAGTCCTGATGACACCGGCCACCTACGCAGCGGTGCACTGGATCAAGCGCCACGAAGGCGAGGACCACTACGACCGCGATACCCGTTTCACGCCGTTTTCGCTCGCCGACAGGTGACGGCCGGGTCGCGCGCCGAACGGCGCCCGCCCGTCACAGCGGTGTGTCGGCCGTGATCGGCAGCGGTGCCGGCAGTGTGTACGCGGTGCCCGGCCGGGCAATGGCGAGACCGGCCGCCGCGATCTGCTCGCCCGCCGCCGCCGACTCGTAATGATATGCGACGATCCGCCGCAACGTCGCCGGCGGATATTCGCGCAGCAAGTCGTCGAGCCCGGCGTGCGCCGGCGAACCATGCAGCCCACAGTCGTGAAACAGCAGCTCGCCGCCGTTCGCGTAGCGGGCGATGACGTCCGCGATCGGACGCGTGTCGCCGCTGTACAGAAAGGCGCCCGGCAACAGCAGGCCGAAGGCGGCGCGGTAGCCGCTGTGACGCACCGGGAAGACCCGAAACAGCAGTCCGTCGAGCCAGAAGCTGTCGCCGACCGGCACGAGACGGAACGCATCCCAGAAATTTGCGCCGCCCTCGCTCAGCACGAACGCCGAGTTCGCGAGCTTGTAGTGCAGGACCGGTATGAGTTCGCAGGGCACGAACAACTGCACGCGGCCGCGATCTTCGAAATACGTGCGATAGAACAGTTGTTCGACGCCGCCGATGTGATCCATGTGCAGATGGCTGATGAACAGCGCCGTCGGCAGCGCTCCTGCATACTGCGTGGCATAGTCGTCGAGTGTGCGTGGCCCGCAGTCGACGAGCAGCAACGGGGCCGCGGCGCGTTCGAGCACGGCCGCGGCGCTGCCGAGCGCCGACGCGCGGGCATTGCCGACACCGAGAAAACGCAGCGCCAGCGCTGAATCAGCGGAGATGGAGGTCGGAGCCACCGAGCAACGCCTCATTGCGGATCGGACGCATATTATGCATCGCCCGCGCGACGTACAGCACAAGACCCGCCAGCGTCACCGAACCGAACAGCAGCACCTGGATCAGCGTCGAGGCGAGGACACCGAGTGTCGGCGACAGACCGAACGCCGCCATCGCGGTCGCGAACACCAGTTGGTAGCTGCCGAGATAACCCGGTGCCGTCGGCACCAGCGTGCTCAGCGACGCGGTGCTCATCACGAACAGCGTCTGCGCCGGCGTCAGCATCTCACCGAGCGCGCCGAGCATGGTCCACAGCGCTGCGACTTCGGCAGCCCAAATGGCGACGGTCAGCACTCCGCTGCGCACGAGCGTCGCGCCGTTCAGCGAGCGCAGCCCGCTGCCGAGATCGGCGGCGAGGCGCGATATCTGCCGCGGCAAGCGCACACCGCCGAGACCGCGACGCGCGATCCACAGAGTGAGCACGACGCCGAGGCACAGCGTGCTGCCCGCGAGCACCAGGTAGCCGGGTCCGAAAGTCTGCGGGCGCGCCAGCACGCCGCTTGCAAAGAGGCCGATCCCGAGGCAGACGAGGATGGCACCGAGATCGGCCGTGCGCTCGATGACGATCGACCCGAGCACCTTGGCCCGCGACAGTCCCCAGCGGCGCTTCGCATAATCGGCACGGAACAGCTCGCCGAGACGCGCCGGCAGCAGATTGTTGACCGCATACCCGACGATCAGCACTTCGGCGACGGCGCGGCGGCCGAGCGGCTGCAACTGTGCCAGCAGCGCGTGCCAACGCGCCACGCGCAGCGCGAGGCCGAGCCAGTAGAGCAGCAGCGACGACGCGACGAGTACTGGATCGAGGACGCCCAGCGCGCGCCGCATGGTGACGACATCGAGGTCGCGCACGGCGAGCCACAGCAGGAAACCGCCCAGCGCGAGGCCCAGCACGCCGATCGCGTGACGCCGCACCGGCCGCCTCGCGCTCGCAGCCGGGGGTTCGTCGTTCATTCGAAACGGTACTTCAGCAGGTACCACAGCGCCTTGACGCCGTCCTTCCAGTTGATCTTCTTGCCTTCGAGATAAGTCCGTCCGTAATAGCTGATCCCCATCTCGTAGATCCGCCATCGCCGCGCCCGCGCGACCTGGGCACTGAACTGAACTTCGAAGCCGAAGTCGTTCGCCGTGATCCGCAGCGTGTCGAGGACTTCGCGCGTGAACATCTTGTAGCAGACTTCGATGTCGCTCAGGGTCTGATCGTACATCGCGTTGAACAGGAACGAGATCAGACGATTCGCCAGATAGTGGTGGAAATAGAGCGCACGATGCGGCCGGCCATAGAACCGCGAGCCGTAGACGACGTCGGCGACACGCTTGCCGGCGATCAGGTGATACATCTCGCCCCAGTCCTCCGGGTCGTATTCGAGATCGGCATCCTGAATCACGACGACGTCGCCACCGACCGCGCGTAAACCGGTCTGCAGAGCGCCGCCCTTGCCCGTGTTCTGCGCGTGGAACAGCACCCGGATCCGGAGCTGCGCAATCGGCCCGTCGCCGAGCACGAGATCGCCCTGCGCATTCACGTCGACGGAGCAGTTCTCCGCAGCGAGATCGCGGACATTGTTTTCCAGCCACGCGCGCGTGCCGTCGCGCGAACAGTCGTCGACGACGATGATCTCCTTGGGGACATCGGGCAAGGCGGCCGCCACACGCGCCAGGCATGCGGCGATGGTCTGACGCTCGTTGTAGGCAGGAATGACGACGGACAGTTTCATTTCGCTTCCAGTGGTGGTGCTCACGGCGCTGGTGGAACGACCGGCCGGCACATGCCGAGTCTACCGACTATCGCCGGGCCGTTCCTCCGGGACTGTATCGACAAAAAAACGGGCGCCCTGAGGCGCCCGCCGGATACGCAGAAAACGACGGGAATCAGGTCGTGTAGGCGCGTTCCCCGTGCTCGGCCGTGTCGAGCCCTTCGCGCTCCTGGTCCTCGTCGACGCGCAGACCAATCGTCATGTCCACGATCTTGTACGCGAGGTACGACACGACAGCAGACCATACGATCGTCGTGCCGACGCCCCACAGCTGGGAAACGAGCTGGCTGCCGATGCTGAATTCGCCGGCAGCATTGGCGACGTAGTCGTACCAGCTCTGGCCACCGAGCGACGGTGACGCGAACACGCCAGTCAGGATCGCGCCGAGGATGCCGCCGACGCAGTGCACGCCGAAGACGTCGAGCGAGTCGTCATAGCCGAGCGCGTGCTTCAGCCACGTGACCGCCCACAGGCAGACCAGACCGGCGAGGACGCCGAGCGCGATCGAACCCATCGGCCCGACAAACCCGCAGGCCGGGGTGATCGCGACGAGGCCCGCGATCGCACCCGACGCCGCGCCGAGCATCGTCGGGCTGCCGCGCACAATCCATTCGCCGAACGTCCACGCGCAGGCCGCGGCGGCGGTCGCGACGAACGTGTTCAGGAACACCATCGCGGCGAGACTCGTCGCTTCGAGATTCGAACCGACGTTGAAACCGAACCAGCCGATCCACAGCAGTGAAGCGCCGATCATCACCATCGGCACGTTGTGCGGGGGCAGTGCCGTGGTGCCGTAGCCGATGCGCTTGCCGAGTACGATCGCGCCGACGATGCCGGCAATCCCGGCATTGATATGCACGACGGTGCCGCCGGCGAAATCGAGCGCACCCTTCTGAAAGAGAAAGCCCGCGGTCGCCGTCGCCGCCGCACCCGCCTCGGCGTCGGTGTAGGCATCGGGACCGGCCCAGAACCACACCATATGCGCAATCGGCAGGTAGGAGAACGTGAACCACAGCAGCATGAACAGCAGCACCGCGCCGAACTTCATACGTTCGGCGAAGGCGCCGACGATCAGGCACGGCGTGATCGCCGCGAACGTGCCCTGGAAGGCGATGTAGAGATACTCCGGAAGATACACGCCCTTGCTCCACGTGCCGACGACGGACGCGGTCGTCACACCGTTAAGGAACAGGCGATCGAAGCCACCGAAGAACGCCGTGCCGCCGGTGAACGCGATGCTGTAGCCGTAGATCACCCACAGCAGCACCAGCAGCGAGAAGACGACGAACACCTGCATGCAGACGGACAGCACGTTCTTCGCGCGCACCATCCCGCCGTAGAACAGCGCGAGGCCTGGAATCGCCATCATCAGCACGAAGGCCGTGGACACCATCATCCACGACACATCGCCCTTCTCGGGTGTCGGTGGTGCCATGTCCTGCGCCAGCGCCACGTTCGCCAGCAGGGTGATCATCACGCCGATCAGTGTGATGCTCCAGTTGCGCCATGTACCACGCGGGATGCCACGCGTGCGGATCGTCAGCGATGTACAGGCCATGCGCGTCTCCTTCTGTCTATGCCGGGCGTGGGCAGGCAGGCATGCCGACGAAACGTTCGATTCGACATGAGCCCGTGCCCGCGGCGGAGCGCTCGCCACACGCCGCCGCGGTGCCGACGGAGACAAAGCAGCAAGCGTGCCACGCACAAAACGGGCGGAACGCGGCAGATTTACGCAGAGAATTCCGAATTGCGCGCCGGCATGGTGCGGGCCAGGACGGCCCGCACCATGTTTGCGCGATGACGGCCGCTCGTCTCAGCGGCCCTGCACGAGGTGCACTTCCCGCTGCGGCAGGATGTCGACACCGGCCTCCTTGAGCGCGGTATAGATTGCGGCGTTCACGGCATGTCGGGTTTCGAAATAGCGTATCGTCGGCACCCAATAGCG
>JADZCB010000254.1 GCA_020851775.1 Gammaproteobacteria bacterium | reverse complement strand
GTGGCGGAACAGCACGAGCCGGCGACGTCGGTGTCGGTGGAGCAGCCGGAACAGCGCCTGACCGGCTGATCGCCGAGCGGGCCGCGCACGGGACGACGTTCTCGCCGTAACCCCGTTGTCAGGGGCGTCGGACGTCGTCCTGCGGGCGCAGACTGCGGCGGAAGCGCCGCCAGTTCTCGACATAGCGCGCAGCGGATTGCGTGACGCCGGCGATCTGTGCCGGCGTCAACGGCCGGGCGACCTTGCCCGGGCTGCCGAGGACGAGTGAGCCGTCCGGGATCTCCTTGTCTTCCGTGATCAGCGTCCCGGCCCCGATCAGGCAGTTCCGGCCGATGCGTGCGCCGTTGAGGATCACGGCATTGATGCCGATCAGCGTGTTGTCGCCGATCGTGCACCCGTGCAGCATCACCTTGTGCCCGATCGTGCAATCGCTGCCGATCGTCAGCGGGCAACCCGGATCGGTGTGCAGGACCGCGAGATCCTGCACATTGGAACGCTCGCCGATCGTGATCAGTTCGTTGTTGCCGCGGATCACCGCACCGAACCACACGCTCGCGTCCTGCTTCAACAGAACGTTGCCGATCACGCTCGCGGTCTCGGCGATCCAGTGATCCCCTTCGGCGCGCACCTGGAGGCCCTCGAGTTCGAAAATCATCGCGGCGGCCTCAGGCGTCGGCGAAGAGCCACGGCGTGATATCGCGCCGGCGGGCTTCGTAGGCGCGGATCCGATCCGCGTGTTGCAGGGTGATCCCGATGTCGTCGAGTCCGTTGAGCATGCGATGCTTCAGGCCCGCGCTGTAGTCGAACGCATGGCAGGTCCCGTCCGGTTCGGTGACGGTCTGCGTCTCGAGATCGATCGTCAACGCATAACCTTCGGTCCGCGCGCAGTCGGCGAACAGACGCTCGACGATCGCTGCCGGCAGCGTCACGAGCAACAGCCCGTTCTTCGCCGAGTTGCCGTAGAAAATATCGGCGAAGCTCGGCGCGATGACGGCGCGAAAGCCGAAGTCGTGGATCGCCCACGGTGCGTGTTCGCGCGAGGAACCGCACCCGAAGTTGTCGCGGGCGAGCAGGATCTGCGCGCCCTGGTAGCGCGGCTGGTTCAGCACGAAGTCCGGGTTCAAGGGTCGTCCTGCGTTCGGCTTGTCGGGCTCGCCCTTGTCGAGATAACGCCATTCGTCGAACAGGTTCGGGCCGAATCCGGCCCGCTTGATCGATTTCAGGAACTGCTTGGGAATGATCGCATCGGTATCGACGTTCGGCCGGTCGATCGGGGCGACGAGTCCGGTCAGTTTGCGGAATGCATCCATGTCAGTTCACCTCGCGCACATCGACGAAATGGCCGGCAATGCCGGCCGCGGCGGCCATCGCCGGGGACACCAGGTGCGTGCGCCCGCCGTGACCCTGGCGACCTTCGAAATTGCGGTTCGACGTCGACGCGCAGCGTTCGCCCGGCGCGAGCTGGTCCGGGTTCATGCCGAGACACATCGAGCAGCCCGGCTCGCGCCATTCGAAACCGGCCTCGAGAAACACACGATCGAGTCCTTCACGCTCGGCCTGCTGCTTCACGAGACCCGAACCCGGCACGACCAGCGCGAGCCTGATATTGCGCGCGAGCCGTTTGCCGCGCACGACGTCCGCCGCGGCGCGCAGATCCTCGATGCGCGAGTTCGTGCACGAACCGATGAAAACCTTGTCGATCGCGATGTCGGTCAGCGCGGTGCCCGGTTTCAGATCCATGTACTTCAGTGCGTTCTGCATGCCGGTGCGCTTGACGTCGTCCACCTCGCGCGCCGGATCGGGCACGCGTCCGGACACCGGCAGCACCATTTCGGGCGAGGTTCCCCACGACACCTGCGGCTCGATCGTGGCCGCGTCGAACCTCACGACAGTGTCGAACGTCGCGGCCGGATCGGACACCAGCGTCTTCCAGTAATCGACGGCGCGCGCCCACAGCCCGCCCTTCGGTGCGCCGGGACGCCCGTCGACATAGGCGATGGTCTTGTCGTCGACAGCGACCATGCCGGCGCGACCGCCCGCCTCGATCGACATGTTGCAGATCGTCATGCGTTCTTCGATCGACAAGGCGCGGATCGTGCTGCCGGCGTATTCCATCGTGTGACCGGTCGCGCCGGCGGTGCCGATGCGGCCGATGATCGCAAGGATCAGATCCTTGGCCGACACCCCGCGCGGCAGCACGCCGTCGACATCGATCAGCATGTTCTTCGCCTTGCGCAGCACCAGCGTCTGCGTCGCCATCACGTGTTCGACCTCGGAGGTGCCGATGCCGAAGGCCAGTGCGCCGAGCGCGCCGTTGGTCGCGGTGTGCGAGTCACCGCAGACGATCGTCATGCCGGGCAGACTCCAGCCTTGTTCCGGTCCGGTGACATGCACGATGCCCTGGCGCACGTCGCCGATGTCGAAATGCGTGATCCGGTGTTCGCGACAGTTGCGTGCGAGCGTCTCGAGCTGGAGCTTCGCGACCGGATCGGTGATGTTGTGCACGTCACGCGTCGGCACGTTGTGATCGGAGACGGCGACGGTGGCCGCGACCCGCCACAGCTTGCGGCCGGCGAGCTTCAGCCCCTCGAACGCCTGCGGCGTCGTGACTTCGTGCGCGATGTGCCGATCGATGTAGATCAGCGCGGAGCCGTCGTCGAACTGCTCGACGAGGTGTGCGTCCCAGAGTTTGTCGTAGAGCGTCTTGGCGGTCATGGCGGACACCGGTTCGATAGGAGCGCGGATTCTAGCCTGGAAAGAGCCGCCCGGGATGGCGGTCGCGCGCGGCGGTGAGTGCATCGTCGCCGCCACGCGCAGCGCGTTTGCGCGTGCCGGGAACTCCACTAAGATGCCTTCACTCCAACGTTCGCCCGACTGTCCGAGGATTCCCGATGTCGTCGATCAAGCGTCTGTCCCGCCGCGTGTCGCGCGGTTTTCTCGCCGCCGTGTTCGCGTGCGTGTTCGTGCCTGCCCACGCGGATTTCAACGACGGCGTCCTGGCGCTGATGACCGGCGACAACGACAAGGCGTTGAAGACCTTCGTGCCGCTCGCCGAGACCTCCGATCACGCCTACGCGCAATACTTTCTCGGCCGCATGTATGCCGAAGGCCGGGGCGTCGAGGCCGATCCGAAAGTGGCCGCGGAGTGGTTTCGCAAGGCCGCCGAGAAAGGCGTGCAGGACGCCCAGTTCCGGCTCGGCGGCTGCTACGAACGCGGTGAAGGCGTGCCGCAGGACATGGAATATGCGTACGGCTGGTACAGCGTGTCCGCACACATCGGCAATCCGAAGGCGGCCACGGCGATGAAGGCGGCAGAGTCGAAACTCTCGCCCGACGAGAAGAAGTCGGCGCTCGAACTCGCGCAGGAGATGATCCGCAAGTACGGGACGGTACCGAAGGAGACGAGCCGCGAGCAGTGACGCGACGGCGGCCGGCGTGCTGCGTCAGACCACGAGGTTGACGTGCATGCCCTTCCAGACGGACGTACTCGCGCCGCCCATTCGTTCGAACATCGCGTAGAGCATCCCGGCTGGCTGCGCGCGGCGTGTGGCCGGCGGGGGGGGTGTCTGCGGCGCTTCTCCGCGCACCAGCACGCCGTCGGCCGCAGACACCGCACCGACGGGATTCACGCGTGCGCCGCTCGTCCCCGTCGCGCGGGACGGACTCCACTGGGAACCAAGGGCAGCGGCACCGATCTGCATGCCCGGATCCTGCCTCAAGCCCGGCGCCGGTGCACGCTATTTTTGCGTGCCGGTGACCACCGATTCAGCCGCTTCCGCGTCGCGCAGGCGCTCCCGCCACGGCTCGAGTTCG
Source organism: Gammaproteobacteria bacterium (assembly GCA_020851775.1). Taxonomy (GTDB): domain Bacteria; phylum Pseudomonadota; class Gammaproteobacteria. The sequence goes on along the minus strand of JADZCB010000254.1, from coordinate 4,681 downwards.
GCCGCTTCGATCGTCACCGGGTGCGCCTCGGCGGCCTGACGCAGCACCTCGGTGCGCTGTGCGGCAAGCGCCTGCTCGGTCAGCCACGCGACGATCTGCGGCCGCACCTCGTCCAGCGGCGGGACCGAACCCGGCACCAGTGCACCCCGCTGCACGACGTGAAAACCGGTCGCGGTTTCGATCGGGCCGATCGGTTTGCCCTGCGGCGCGGCGAGCAGCGCCTGCCGGACCTCCGGCTTCAGTTCCTCCGGCACCAGCAATCCCATGAACCCGCCATTGAGCCGGCTCGGCGTGTGCTCCGATTCGCGCGCGGCAAGCTCCGCAAGACTCGCCTTGCCGGCGAGCAGGGCGGCGAGGGACTCGCGGGCGCGGGCGCGGGCCGCCGTTCGCGCCGCTTCGTCGCCGACCGGTGCGGCGATGAAGATCTGCCACACCGGCAGACGATCCGGAATGCGGAACCGCGCCTGCTGATCGCGGTAGAACGCATCGATGGCGGCATCGTCCGGGGCCGGCGCGGCCGCCGCTGGTGCCTCGCGCTCGAGATAGCGCGCCGCCAGCACCTCGATCGTCGTCTCGCGCAGTTCGGCCGCGACCGACGGCCGCTCGGCGAGGCCCGCGGCCGTCGCGGCTGCGAACAGCACCTGCTGCCGGCCGCGCTGTTCGACGAAGGCGGCGAACGCCGCCGCATCATCGAGCACGGCCCGGCGCCGCGCCGGGGCGAGACGTGACAGACTCGCTTCGATGGTGCCGTAGCCGAAGTCGGCCACCACCGGCGACGATACCGTCGTCGGTACGGGAAGCGGCGCCGCGCGCCATGCGATCGCCCCGAACCAGCCCAGGCCGGCACCGATGGCGAGCCCGATCCCGATACCTGCAAGTGCTCCGAATCGCATCTGCGACACTGCCTCCGCTTGCGCCTGCCGGCGCCGATCGTGATTCTGGATGGGTATCCGTGTCGTGCCGCGTCAGCCCGACGCACGTCGACACGCTCGCCGGAAACGCTGCCTTGCAGAGTTTCCCTTGGCATATAATCAGTTCGGCAAACAAGTTCGCTCGCGATCGTAACATCTGCTACGGTGCTCGCGACCAACCCAGGGACGACGGAAACCGGCACGGGGACCACAGCGAACCCGCCCAGCCGATGTAACCGGACATGAGTGCCAGCAACCAGGCCAGTCATCTAGCGATCCTCTTTGCCGACATCAGCGGCAGTACGCGGCTGTACGAACTGCTCGGCGACTCGCTGGCACGCCTGCGCATCGCCGACTGCCTGCGCCGGCTCGAGAAGGTCGTCGTCGAACACGGCGGCAAGGTGGTCAAAACCATCGGGGACGAGGTGATGTGCACCTTCCCCGAAGTCGAGCAGGCCGTCATCGCCGCCTGCGGCATGCAGGAATTGTTCGACGACACGCGTGTCGAGGACACCGAAGACGGCGCGATCGCGCTGTCTATCCGCATCGGCCTGCATGCCGGCCCGACCCTGGTCGAATCGACCGACGTCTTCGGCGACGCCGTCAACGTCGCGGCGCGCATGGTCGCCCAGGCCAAGGTCGGCCAGATCATCACGACCCGGGTCGTCGTTGATCGACTCTCGTCGTTTCTGCGTGGCAATACGCGTCTCATCGATCACGCGCCGGTCAAGGGCAAGAAGGACACCTTCGAACTCTTCGAGGTGATGTGGCAGCAGGACGATGTCACGCGCATGTCGCCGGACATCGTCGTCAAACCCGCGCAGCGCGCCCGCCTTGCGTTGAAGCACGCGGGGCGCACGCTGATCGTCGACGGCCAGCGCCCACTGCTCGTGCTCGGCCGGAGCAAGACGGCCGATCTGAGCGTCGTCGAGTCGCTTGCCTCACGACTGCACGCGCGCATCGAGTACCGGCGCGGCAAGTTCTTCCTCGTCGATCAGAGCACCAACGGCACTTACGTACGCAACGAATCGGACGCGGCGTTTCTGCGCCGCGAGGAAGCACTGTTGACCGGCCGTGGCGCCATCAGCCTCGGGCGGCCGTTCGCGGAGCAGCCACAGGATCTCGTCGAATTCCAGGTCCAGGGCCCCACCTCATGACCGCGCACCGCGCCACGGGCAGACCGTAAATGCGCTGGCAATCGGTGTCGGCGACCCATGTCGGGCTCGTGCGCAAGGTCAATGAGGACGCGGTGCTCGATCGGCCCGACATCGGTGCGTGGGCCGTCGCGGACGGCATGGGCGGGCATGCCGCCGGCGATCTTGCGAGCCAGATGCTCGTCGAGGCACTCGGGCGCCTGCGCGTGCCGCCCGATTTGTCGACCTTCGTCGAATTCGCCGAACACAACATCCTTGCCGTCAACGAGCGCCTGCTCGAGCTGTCCCGTTTCCGTCACCAAGTCATCGGCAGCACGATCGTCACCCTGCTGATGCGCGATCGGCATTGCGCGTTCCTGTGGGCCGGCGACAGCCGTCTCTACCGCCTGCGCGATGGCGGGCTCGAACAGATGACGACCGATCACTCGCAGGTCGAGCAGTACGTGCAGCAGGGCCTGCTGTCGCGCGCGGACGCGCAATTCCACCCCGACAACAATCTCATCACGCGCGCGGTCGGCGCGACGCAGACGCTGTTTCTCGATTGCGACGTCGCCGCCCTGCAGCCGGGGGATCGCTATGTGCTGACATCAGACGGACTCGACAAGCACGTGATGCACGATGAAATTGCGGACGGACTGCGCCGTTTCGAACTGCCACGCTGCGCGCGCCACTTGATCAACCTGGCCCTCGAAGCCGGCGGCACCGACAACGTGTCGGTGTGCCTGATCGAGGTTCTCGACGACTGAGCAGAAATCGTCACGCATGAGCACGTCCCTGTTGCGCCGCCTGGCGCAGGCCTACGCCGAACAACGCATCGATCGCCGCACTTACATCCACGAGCGCCGGCGGTTGATCGACGAAACGGTCGCGGGTGTCGAGCCGGCGCCACCGCGAGTGCTGGTGCCGGAGCAGCCGACGCTCAGCGAAATCGACATGACACTGGAGCTGCCACGCGAGGTACGCGAATGAGCATCACCGACCACCCGCCGATGCCGAATCTCGATGCCTCCGAAATCGCGAAATTCTCCGCCCTCGCACCCGACTGGTGGGATCCGCAAGGTCCGAGCCGCACACTGCACGAGATCAACCCGTGCCGGGTCGGCTTCATCACCGACGCGACATCGCTCGCCGGCCGGCGCGTGCTCGACGTCGGCTGTGGCGGCGGCATCCTCAGCGAAGCGCTGGCCCGTGCCGGCGCGATCGTCACCGGCGTCGATGGCAGCGCCGCGTGCATCGACGTCGCGCGCGCGCATGCCGCGACGAGCGGCCTCGACATCCGCTACGCAGCCGAAACCGTCGAAGCGCACCGCGCGGCCGCGCCGTACGACATCGTCGTCTGCATGGAACTGCTCGAACACGTGCCCTCACCCGCCGATCTGCTCGCTGCCTGCCGGGCACAGCTCGGCAGCGGCGGTGAGATCTTCGTGGCGACGCTGAACCGCACGCCGCAGGCCTATGCGGCCGCGATCGTCGGTGCCGAATACCTGCTCGGACTGCTGCCGCGCGGTACCCACGACTACCGCAGCTTCATCCGGCCCAGCGAACTCGCGCGCTGGCTGCGTGCCGCGGGTTTCGATCGGCTGCACATCGCCGGGATGCGCTATAACCCGTTCACACGGCAGGCGAGTCTCACGCGCGATCCCGACGTCAATTACCTGGTGCACGCCCGGGTCGCGGAATGACCGGGACGTCACCGCTGCACGGTGTCCTGTTCGATCTCGACGGCACGCTGCTCGATACGGCCCCGGATCTGGCCGCCGCGCTGAACCGCACGCGCGCGGACTACGGCTTGCCGGCGCTGGCCTATGCGACGATCCGGCCATGGGTGAGCCACGGCTCCTATGCGTTGACACGTCTGGGTTTCGACTTCGCCGAGACGAGCCCGGCATTCGAAGCGGCGCGGGAAGCGCTGCTCGAGCACTATCACACGCACGTCGCGGTTGCCACGCAGCCGTTTCCCGGCATGACCGCGCTGCTCGCCGATATCGAAGCCCGCGGTCTGCGCTGGGGCATCGTCACCAACAAGCCCGGCTGGCTGACCGAACCGCTGCTCGCGCGCCTCGGCCTGAGCTGGTGCCCGGCCTGCGTCGTCAGCGGCGACACGCTGCCCGAACGCAAACCGCATCCCGCCCCGCTGCTGCACGCCGCGAAGCTGATCGGTTGCGAGCCGGCATGCTGTGTCTACGTCGGCGATGCCGAGCGCGACGTCGCGGCGGGACGCGCCGCCGGCATGCGGACGCTGGTCGCTTCGTACGGTTACCTCGGGCCGGACGAGGATCCGGCACGCTGGCAGGCCCATGCGATCGTCGACAGCCCGCTCGCGATCGCGCGCTGGCTCGCGGCGAGCCTGGATGAGCATTGAAGCCGCGGCCGATGCGCCGCTCGACGACTACCTGCCACGCCCCGGCAGCGACGCGTACTACGCCCAGCGTTACGCACCCGCACCGGCGCGGCCGCTGCTCGCGCTGATCGACGCGCTGCGCGGCGAGATCGCACGGGTGCCGGTGAACTGTTCGAACCCCGAGATCGCGCTCGCCAAGCTTGGCTGGTGGCGCGAAGAGATCGCGCGGCTGAACGACGGCAGCCCGCGTCACGTGCTGACCCGCGCACTCGCAT
>JADZCB010000253.1 GCA_020851775.1 Gammaproteobacteria bacterium | reverse complement strand
TCGACTTCGTGGCTCGCCGGATCGAGCCGCAGCGGCCCGAACACGAGACCGCCGCCGGCCTGCCCGTGGCGCCGGCGCACGACGGCGCGGATGCGGGCCGCGAGTTCGTCGAGCGCGAAGGGCTTGACGAGATAGTCGTCGGCACCGAGGTCGAGACCGCGCACGCGATCGTCGATCGCGTCGCGGGCGGTGCAGACGATGATCGGAATGGCGTGCCCCCCGCGCCGCAGTTCGCCGAGCAACGTGAGACCCGACTTGCCCGGCAGGCCGAGGTCCAGCAGCATCAGTTCGTGCGTGCCGGCGGCGAGTGCCGCCGCCGCGGCACCCGCGTTGTCGACCCAGTCGACCGAATGGCCGTCCTGCTGCATGCCCTTGCGGACTGCGGCGCCGACCATCGGATCGTCCTCGACGAGCAGGATGCGCATACGGATCAGTCTAACAGGGCAACGGACCACGGCTGCGACCGCAGATCGCCACTGCGTGTCGCATGGCATCCGGAGCCGGGAGTATCGAACCATGAGCGAACAGGACATTCAGGCGCTGGCCGAGTATCTGATGCAGACGGGCGTGACGAATCTTTCGATCCGCGAACGTCGCGTGCTCGAGCGCCTCGCCTCGCGCGTGCATCGCGCACATCTCGGCGACATGGCGGATCGGCTGACGTTTGGCGAGCGACTGGCCGATCAGGTCGCGCGCTTCGGGGGTTCGTGGTCCTTCATCACCATATTCATCGGCGTGCTCGCGGCCTGGGCCGCGTTCAACACCTGGGCCGTGCCGAAGGAGATTTTCGATCCCTACCCGTTCGTGTTCCTCAACCTGCTGCTGTCGATGCTCGCGGCCCTGCAGGCACCGATCATCATGATGTCGCAGAATCGGCAGGCGGCCCGCGACCGGCTCGCAGCCGCCCGCGACTACGAAGTGAACCTGAAGGCAGAGAGCGACATCGTCGGGCTGCACGAAAAGCTGGATGCATTGCGCTCGCATGAGCTCGCGGAGCTGCTGCGCCGGCACCAGGCGCAGCTCGATACGCTGCTCGAACTCGTGCGCCGTCAGGCGCAGACGCCGTGAACGAGGCGGATCAGACGACCCCAGCGTGAGGGGTGACAGGCTGCGTCACCTCCGGTGCACACGACACCGCCGACGGTCGCATCCATTCACGCAAGGCTGCCGTGAGCGCCGCGCGGCTGAACGGTTTCGCGAGATAGCCGTCCATGCCTGCGGCGAGGCAGAGTGCGCGGTCACCCGGCATCGCATTCGCAGTCAGGGCGACGATCGGTACGTGCAGCCCGGCATGTGCGGCTTCATGTTCACGCCAGCGGCGCGTCGCCTCGAGACCGTCCATTTCGGGCGTCTGGCAATCCATCAGCACCAGGTCGTAGCGCGCACTGCCGAGTTTCTCGAGCGCTTCGCGGCCGCTCCCGGCACAGTCGATCTCGAGGTCGTAAGTCTCGAGCATGCCGAGCGCGAGCGCTTGGTTGACGACGTTGTCTTCGACCAGCAGCACGCGTCTGCCACGGAGTTCGGCGAGTGGCAGAACGTTTGCAGGCGTCACCGGGGTGGCGGTTCGGATCGGTGCGGAATCGAAGGCCGCAGCGATGGCCTGCCGGAGCTTGTCCCAGAGCACGGGTTTGCTGATCGTCTGCACGTGCGCCTGCCCTGTCGCGAGACCTGACGTCGATCGATTGAAGCTGGTGAGTCGCAGAAATGCGGGCCTCCGCCCGATCGGCATCGGGCGTGGCGTGCCCAGCGTGTCATCGACGACGACGAGATCGACATCCCCGGGCAGCGTTGCCTCGTGCGCTACGCGCTCGACCCCGAAGCCCAGCGTGTGCAGGTAATGCGTCAGCGCGGCGCGCGTGCCGTCGTCCGGCCCGTGCACGACGGCGCGCTTGCCGGCATGGGACGCACTCTCCACCGCACCGGCCGGGACTGCCTCCAGACGCAGGCTGCAGATGAAGCGCGTGCCGCGTCCGGGCGTGCTGTCGACGTCGATGTGACCCTGCATGCGTTCGACGAGCTGGCGTGTGATGGCCAACCCGAGACCCGTACCGCCGTAGCGGCGCGCCATCGACGAATCGCCCTGCGTGAACGGCTGGAAGAGCTGCGGCAGGCGATCTTCCGCGATACCTATGCCGGTATCGGTAACGACGAGGCGGATCTCGCCCGCCGTGGCACCGGGCCGCACCTCGACCCCGATTTCGCCGCTCGACGTGAACTTGACCGCATTGCCGAGCAGATTCGACAACACCTGGCGCACCCGCAGCGGATCGCCGACATAGCGCCCGAGCACTGGATCGACGCAACACCAGATCGCGAGACCCTTCTGCTCGCAATTCGGCGCGAACAGCGTCACGATGTTTTCGATGACTTCCCGCAGATCGAATTCCCGCCGTTCCAGCTCGAGCTTTCCTGCATCGAGTTTCGACAGATCCAGGATATCGTTCAGCAACGCCAGCAGGCCCCTGGCCGAGCGATACGCGGTCTGCACACGCTCCTGCTGCTGACTCGTCAGATCGGTTTCGAGCACCAGTTCGAGCATGCCGAGAATGCCATTCATCGGGGTGCGGATTTCGTGACTCATGTTGGCAAGGAATTCGGACTTCTGCGCCGAGGCAGCGAGCGCGAGATCGCGCGCTTCGCGAAGCTGCTGCTGAGTCGCGATTTGCGCCAGCATCAGGTTGATCCCGCGTCCGAGCTGCGCAAGTTCGTCGCGGCGCGCAGACGCGGGAATACGCTGACCGAGGTCGCCATCGCGGGCGACACGACCGACGACGCGTCCGATCGCGGCGATTGGCGAAATAACGCGTCTCTCCAGCAGCCACAGCATCACACTCGCGATGAATCCGGCGAGCAGCAGGCTGATGCCAAACAGATAACGGCCCATCTGCTCGAAACGTCGTTTGGTATCGCGCGGCGTGAGACCGCGCAACACACCGACGACCGCGCCATCGAGATCCGATAGCAGCACATAGCTGCCGAGACGATTGTCGTCGACGGGCGCTGCGGATTGGCGCGGCGTATGGGCGCGACCGGCCCACAGGCCGGCGACATCGACGGGCAGGTGCGACTGTTCCGGCCGGAACAGTTCCGCATCTAACAGATGCTGTCTGCGCGCTGCGCCGAGCAGTTGACCCTCTACGTCGCGTCCGAACATGAAATAACCGGCTGGTGCCGTCTGATGCTGGTTGTCGAGGACCGGTATCGCAGCCAGCGCCAGGACGCCGCGCGGGGTTTCGAGCAGACCGGAAACTTCGGTCTTCAACGCGATCACGTCGCGACCGTATGGGCGCGACACGAAACGATCGGCAAGTGCTTCGATCTCGTTGGCCGTCAGCGCGTCACCGCCGTGCGTCCTGCTCCAGT
>JADZCB010000252.1 GCA_020851775.1 Gammaproteobacteria bacterium | reverse complement strand
TACCCTTGGCCGGATCGAGGCCCGGGAACTGGCAGTCCATGATGAAATCCGTGCAGCGGTACTGCTGCACGAACTTCTCCATCTTGCGTGCGACCTGTTCGGGCGTACCGATCATCAGGTGTTTTGCGAGCGGCGAGTGACGGATGTCTTCCGCGCGCGTGATCGGCAGCGGCAGATCGTCGCCTTCCGCATCCTTGGCCTCCGCCAGGATGTCCTGGTAGAAATCGAACAGATGGAAGAGATGGTGCTGGCATTCGGCCCAGGCCTGATCTTCGTTCTCCGCGCAATACACCATGCGCAATTGCGCGATGTTGAAATCCGCCGGATTGCGACCGGTCGCCTTCAGCGTGTCGAGGTACAGCGGTGCCGGATCCGGACCCAGCGTACCCATCAGGTGGTAGCCCATTTCGGCTGCGCGCTTGATCGCTTTCGGGCCGCGCGCGCCGATCCAGATCGGGGGATACGGCTGCTGCACCGGTTTTGGTGACAGCGTCATGTTCTTGACCTGCGTGTACCTGCCGTCGAACGTCACCTTGTCCTGCGTGAACAGCTTCACCATCAGGTCGATACCTTCGCGCATCCGCAGACCGCGTTCACTGCGGTTCATGCAGAACGCATTCCACTCGTGATAGGAATAGCCCTGGCCGATGCCGAGATCGATGCGCCCGTCGGAGAAGATGTCGGCGCAGGCGACGTCCTCCGCGGCGCGCACGGGATGGATGAACGGCAGCAGCAGAATGAAACTGCCGATGCGGATACGGCTCGTGCGCGTCGCGATCGCCCCGGCGGTCGTCATCAGCGCCGGGTTGTAGCCGTCTTCGGTGAAATGATGTTCCGTAAGCCATACATTGTCGTAACCGAGTTCTTCGGCGCGGACGATCTGATCGAGGATTGCACGATAGAACACCGGAAACGGACGGCGCCATTTCACCGGGTTGCGGAAGTCCTCCATAAAGCCGAATCGCATGTGTCTTCCCTCGTCGCTTTGCTTGTTGATTCGTTTGTCGTGCAGCGCCGGGTCGCTGGTCAGGGCCTGGCGGCTGCCGCTAAGCTCGCCGCAACGAACGCCGTACGCGCTTCATCTGCCTGAAGCTCATCGCTCGACGCCGGCGCCGCACGCGAGTGCCAGCGCAGCGTAACGCGCTACGGGAAGCCTGCCAACGAAGGAGCCGGGGAGACAGTCGTGACTCACTATGCGCTTTCATCCGCTGACGAGTTTCCTCACCCGCCGACGCCGGAATCGCACTTCAACGAAAGCGTCTACATGAACGCATTCGATCCGCAGCGGCGGATGGGCGGCTGGATGCGGCTCGGCAACCGCGTCAACGAAGGCTACGCGGAGTTGTCGGTCTGCCTGTACCTGCCCGACGGCCGAATCGCCTGCCAGTTCCAGCGGCCGGCAATCGCGCACAACGAGGCCTTCGACGCCGGCGGCCTGGCGGTGCAGGTGAGCGAACCGCTGTCGCGTGTCGACATGCGTTACACGGGCGAACTGATGGTGATCGACGATCCGAATCTACTGCGCTCGCCCAAGCGCCTCTTCACCGACGCGCGGCGCGAGCAGGCCGACGTGTGCTGGAAGCACGTCGGCACCTCGCCGGTACATGGTGGCGTGCCGATCGATCCGCACCAGCAGACGCTCTACGGTCGCGACTTCTCGCTCGGGCACTTCAACCAGCACACGCGCGTGGCGGGCGAGATCCGCATCGGCGACGAATACTGGCCCGTCGACGGCTACGGTTGGCGCGATCACTCCTGGGGGCCGCGCTACTGGCAGAACATCCTTTTCGATCGCCTGTACATGGCGAACTTCGGAGCGGACCGCGGCCTGATGCTGCTGAAGATCGCGAACCGCGACGGCGCCGTGCGCCGCGGCGGCGTGTTGCAGATCGGCGCGGCCTACGAAGAGATTACGGATCTGGACATCCACAATGAGTGGAACGACGCCAAGGATCCGGTGAGCTTCGTCGTCACGGTGCGTACCGCACAGCGCAGCGCACTCATCCGTGGCCGCATCCTCAACTACGCGCCGCTGCGCAACCGGCGCGACGAAGGGGGCGTGGTGCTCGAATCGCGTATCGCCGAGTGCTTCACCGAACTCGAATGGGACGGTCGCCAGGGCTTCGGCATGACGGAGTACGTCGAACGTATCGTCGATGGCGTGCCGGCGGGGTATCCGCTGTAGGGTGCGTCGACACACGTGGTTCGCGGCGGCGAATCAGTGATTGCTTCGGACTCGATGATCCCGAACAAGTCCTGGATGATGGCGTTCGGCCGTCCTCGAGTAAGGGCGCCTCACTGCTGCAGTGCCCTAATTTTCCCCGAGTGACAGTCGAAGTCTCCCGTTTCTCGGCTCGGTTCGGCACTGGTTAGTGAGTCACACTTGCCAAACACCCTGCGCCGACCTTAGGCTCCCGGCTCGCCTGCCGCGACGCGGCCGGGGCGGGAGGGATGAGACGGCGGTGAACAGGCAACGCAGGGCGAGCCGGCGGCCACGGGCCGAGCGCACACAGGAGATCTGTGCGGCGGCCAAGGAAGCCTTTGCACGCCTCGGCTACGAGCGCGCGACGATGGCCGACATCGCCGCCGCGGCCGGGATCGCGGAGCCGACGATCTACAAGATGTTCGTGAGCAAGCGCGAGCTGCTCTACACGGTGATGACCGAATGGTACGCCTCGTTCACGACCGAACTCGTGCGACACCTGCAAGCGCAGGCCGATCCGGTGCAGAAGCTGCGCTATCTGATCTGGCATCACCTGGCGATCATCGAGGCCGATCCGGCGCTGTGCCGCGTGTTCTTTCGCGAAGTGCGCGTACTCGACGATTACCGCGGTTCGCCGGTATTCGAATTGAACCGTGAGTACACGGCATACATGACGCGCGTGCTGGAAGAGGGTATCGAGCGCGGTGTGTTTCGCGCGGAGCTGCCGGTCACGCTGATCCGCGACGCCGTCTTCGGTGGCCTCGAACACTACGCCTGGCAGTTCCTCGCACACCAGAAGCCGCTCGAGCCCGCCAGCGTCGCCGACAGTTTCTGCAGCCTCATCGTCCGCGGCATCGCGCGCACGAGCGACGAGGAAGCAGCGGCACGACGCCTCGATCGCCTCGCCGATCGCCTTGAAAGTGCGCTCGATCGTCTGGCGTCCTCGCGGCCATGAGCCTGTGCCTTCGTGAGATGCTTTTTTTGCCACAGAGAACACCGAGACGGACGAGGGTTGAGAAAAAATGGAAATCCGATGCGCTTCCGTGCTGGCTCGAATCCGATTCTTTTTCCTCTGTGTTCTCGGTGGCCCATTCAACGCATATCAAAGGACGCAAACGTACAAATTCGCGATCACGACCCGCCCCGGAGCTCTCGCATGCTGAAGAACGTGCTCATCGCGAATCGTGGCGAGATCGCCTGCCGCATCATCCGCAGCCTGAAGTCGCTCGGGATCGGCAG
>JADZCB010000251.1 GCA_020851775.1 Gammaproteobacteria bacterium | reverse complement strand
CCGTGCGCCGCGAAATAGGGCTCGTATTGTTCGACGCCGGCATAGAACGCGACGCATGCACGCGCATCCTCGATCGAGGTCTGGCGGTCCGGATTCGGTGTGGCCCAGAACCAGCAGTTCACGTGCAGATCCTCGCGCCTGCGTCCTGCGCGGGCGAGGCCGCTGGCGATGTCCTTCGCGATCACGTCGGTGATCCAGGGCACCGACCAGATCGGATGGCCGATGAGGCCGTCTCCGATCTCTGCACCGAGCCGGACCATCGCGCCGCGCAGCGCCGAAATCCAGATCGGTATCGATGTGCGCACCGGCGGCGGTGGCGGCTGCATTTCGCTGAAGTCCATGTGGTAGTAGCGGCCGTCGAAGCGCCGCAGGCGGCCGGTATGGGCCTCGGCGATGATCTGCCTGATCGCCGTCACGGCTTCGCGCAACTGCGGTGCCGGCTTGTCGTAAGGCATGCCGAAGATGCCTTCGACCCAGCTCCTGACGCTGGTGCCGAGTCCGAGCACGAAACGTCCTTCGCTCATGTGATCGAGATCGAGTGCGGCCATCGCCGTTTCGAACGGGCTGCGGGTCAAGGCGATCGCGATGCCGCTCGCGAGCAGCAGGCGCTGCGTACCGGTGGCCGCCGCGGCCAGCGGCGCGAACGGCGGGCCATAGACCTGGGCGGCGAAGACGCCTTCGAGCCCCGCATCCTCCTGCTGGCGCGCGAGGGCGGCGATCGTCGCTGCCGGGAGCTGGGCCGGAACGAGTCCCCAATGACGTCGTGTGCTGGTCATGGCGCATGATCTCCGGAATTGCAGTGACGGCAGCTTGTTCACGCGCCGGGCCGGCGGCCCTGAGATGGATCAAGGCGGCTGACGACGCGGCTGTCGATGATAAACAGCGTGAGCGACGAACGTGGCCGCTGACGTACCCGCTGCGCTGCACATGCAACGTGAATGTTCCGCGGCTCTTCCGGGCACCGGCAGCGGTGCCTAGAATGCCGGGCGTACACGCAGTCCAGTCTCCGGCCATTCAGCACCCGCGCTGACGCGCTTCTCCCGCCCCGGCTGCCGCCGGGCATCTGATGAAGCGGATCCGAACTGCATCACGACAATCCGCGCTGCCTGCCATCGCGTCGCGGCCATGCGACGTGTCGACCCCCCGCCTAAGGCGGGCGGCGGCGCGCGTTCCAGACGAGGGAAACGAGGCCAATGAGATTCAAGCTCGCCAAGTGGATCATGGATCACCGCGCCGCGGTGGGGTTCGCGTTCATCATCGTCACGCTGGCCTTCGCGGCAGGCATCCCGAAAGTCGAGATCCGCACCATCTTCAAGGATCTCCTGCCGACCGACGATCCTTTCGTGCAGGTTTACTTCGATCATCCGAACTTCGGCAATCCGCTGATGATGTCGATCATGATCAAGCGCAAGCACGGCGACATCTACACGCCCGAGACGCTGAGCAAGGTGTGGCAGATGACGCGCGACGTCGATCTGACCCCGGCCGTCGACCACGATGCGGTGATTTCGATCTCGACCGAGAAACTGCGCTATGCCGAGGCGACGCCGGACGGCGTCGATCTGCGTGCGCTGATGGACGACAAGGCACCGCAGACTGCAGAGGAGGTGCAGGATTTCCGGCGCCGCGTCGCGATGTCGCCGAATGCGCGCACGTTCTATGTCTCGCCCGACGAGACGGCGACGCTGATCACCGTCGGCTTCCACCACAACATCGACTACGGCGAAGCCTTCGAGTACGTCAACGGACTGGTCGAGGAGGCGCGCGACGCCGATCACGACGTCTATCTTGCCGGTCAGCCGGTGCTGACGGGCTGGGTCTACAAACTGCAGCAGCAGACCTATTCGATCTTCGCCGTGACCTGCGGCGCGCTGATCATCGCGCTGGTGCTGTACATGCGCAACGTCGCCGGCGTCGTCACCCCGATCGTCTGCGCCGCGGTCGCCGCCGTCTGGGGCTTCGGCTTCATCGGCTGGCTCGAACGGCCGGTCGAACCGTTGCTGATGATCGTCCCGCTGCTGCTCGTCGCACGCTCGTTCTCGCATTGCGTGCAGTACACCGAGCGCTACTACGAAATCCTGATGCATCTGAAGGACCGTCGGAAGGCGGCCGAGGTGACGATGGGGATCATGATGGTGCCGTCGATCCTCGGCATCATGACCGACGTGTTCGGCATCATCTTCATCGCCGTCGCGCCGATCGTCACGATGGTCAATCATTCGATCTTCTGCGGTGCGTGGGCGCTGTGGATCATCCCGACCGGCGTATTCCTGATTTCGATACTTCTGTCCTACCTGCCGGCGCCGCGCAATCTCGAGCAGATCGTCGGTGGCGAGAGCAAGGAACGGGGTATCCACCTGATTGAGGAAAAGGCTCTCGCCGGTATCGCACATGCGACGACCGGCAAGGCCGCCCTCGTCACCGGCGTCGCGACGGTCATCGTCGGTGCGCTCGCGATCTACGTGAACTCGCTGATCAAGATCGGCAATCCGGTCGAGGGCAGCGGGCTCTTGTGGTACGAATCGGAGTTCAACACGGCGGTGCGCGCGATCAACGCGCACTTTCCCGGCATGAACACGCTGGAGATCGTCCTGGAGTCGAAGCTCGACGGCAACGAGCGCCGCGCGACCTGGACGCCCGAGTACATGCGCGTCGCGTATACGATTCAGGCGCTGCTGGAGTCCGATCCGATCATGCCGCCGCGCGCGACGCTGTCTTTCGCGGATTACATGTCGGAAGTGTACCGGCTGTTTTCGGGCGGCAATCCGAAGTGGCAGATCATCGATCCGGTCGATCAGGCCGTCAGCACCGCCGGCTTTGCGGCGACGCTCGGCACCAACCCGGTGAACTTCGCGCACATCTCGGATCTGCAGTTCCAGAATTCGACCGTCTCACTGTGGTTCAAGGACAACAAGCAGGAGACCGTCGACGCTGCACTCGCGAGCGCGCGGCGCGCAGTCGAGGTCGTCGGTGTCGAACACGAGGATTTCCGCGTGCGTCTCGGCTCCGGGGTGATTGCGCTGCAGGAAGCGATGAACAGCGTCGTCGAGCGCTATCACTGGTTCATCCTCGGGCTCGTCAACGTCGCGGTGCTCGTAATCGCGACGCTGGCCTACAAGTCCGTCATCGCCGGCATCCTGCTGCTGATCCCGGTGAATCTGTCGAATTTCATGCTTGGCGCATCGATGCATGTGCTCGGCATCGGCATGGACATCAATTCGACGATCGTCGCCGTGATGGGCGTCGGTGTCGGTATCGACTACGGCATCTACTTGCTGTCCCGCATCTGCGAGGAATACACCGCACACGATCACAATCTGGAGAAGGCGATCTACGCGTCGCTGACGACGACGGGCAAGGCGATCATGTTCACCGCGACGATCATGCTCGTCGGCATCGTGCCGTGGTATTTCCTGTCCGACCTCAAGTTCATGGCCGACATGGGCATGCTGCTGGTCGCGATCATGCTCATCAACATGATCCTATCGCTGGTCGTGCTGCCGCTGCTCGTATGGTTCGTGAAGCCGAAGTTCATGGCGCGTGAGGATCTCGCGGTCGGCGAGAGCGTCGACCTCACGAAGTTCATGGTGGAGGCCGAAGCGCGCTGAGCGCCTGTCGAGTTCTTCGTAACCCGGGTGGAGCGCGCAGCGCGCAACCCGGGATCGACATGCCTGTCCGATGAAGGGCCCGGGTTACGGCAGAGGCAGATCCAGGGTCGTCACGCGACGCAGTTCCCGCCGCTCCCGGGTGTCGGCGAACGGCGTCGCGCGATGCATCGTCGCGAGGTTGTCCCAGATCACGAGATCGCCGACCTGCCAACGATGCCGGTAGACGAACGGCGGCCGCGTCGCGTGTTCGATGAGATCGCGCAGCAGGAGACGCCCTTCGGGCAGCGACATCCCGACGATCCGCGACGCGTGTGACGCGAGATAGAGGGCGCGCCGGCCCGTCACCGGGTTCACACGCACCAGCGGCTGGATCACACCGCGGAGCTGTTCGGCCTCGTCGGCAGAGAATTCGAAGCCGAGCACTGCGCGGGAATAGGCGATCGAATGATGCGCATGGAGTGGCAGCACGCGCTGTTGCAGCGCGGGTTCGAGCGCATCCCAGGCGGCACGCAGGTCGGCGAACTCGGTGTCGGCACCGCTGCCCGGCACGACGCGGGCCGAGAGCAGCGAATAGCGGCCGGGCGGATCGACGAAGGACGCGTCCGTGTGCCATAGCCGGTTGGCGAGCCCGTAGTGGCGGCGGCGATCGTCGGCCGCGAACAACTCGCCGTGCTCGTCGACGTTCGAGATGTCGGTCAGCGCCTCGTTGCCGAAACGGTTCGCGCCCAGCGCCGCCGCGCCCGTCTTCGCATGCAGGGCGCCGTCGAAGCGCTGCGCGAACGCGAGCTGGTTCGCGTCGTCGAGATGTTGATCGCGGAACACCAGCACGCCGTGGCGATGCATGGCTGCGCGGATCGTCTGCAGGCCACCGGGGTCGGTCAGGGTCGCGAGATCGATCGGACCCGCCTCGGCGACGAACGTCGGATGCAGCGGTCGGAACGACGGATCCATCGGTTTGTTTTCTCGCGACGCGTGGCTGCTTCGCGGCCCGGGTGCCGTCCGCGCGTCAGCCGGGAGCCGGCGCCAACGCGAGCGCGCGCTGACCCGTTTCCAGTGCGAGCAGCGCTTCCTTGCGTTCGAGACCTCCGGCATAACCGGTCAGCGCGCCGGCACTGCCGACGACACGATGGCAGGGCACGATGATACCGATCGGGTTGCGGCCATTGGCGGCACCGACCGCGCGGGACGCCGTCGGCTGACCGAGCATCGCCGCGAGTGCGCCGTAGCTGGTCGTCGTGCCGTAAGGAATCTCGCACAGGAGTGCCCAGACCTGCCGCTGGAACGGCGTACCGCGCGCCGCGAGCGGCAGATCGAAGGTGCGGCGTCGGCCGGCGAAGTATTCGTCGAGCTGCTCACGCGCGGCGGACAGCACCGGATGTCCGGCATGCAGTGTCCAGGTATCCGCGTCCTTCGGAAAGTGCTTCTGGTCGACGAAGTGCAGACCGGTGAGCCCGGTGTCGTCCGCCACGAGCAGGATCTCGCCGAGCGGCGACGGATGGCTCGAGTAGTACTGTTTCATCCGAGACTCCTCCACAGATGCATCACCGCGTAGGCGCGATACGGACGCCAGGCTTCGCCGCGTGCGAGCACCCGTGGCGGATGTCGTTCGTCCAACGCCTTCATCACGCCGTAGTCGGTATGTGGAAAAGCGTCGTGCGCGGCGAGCGCGCGCATCGCGATGTACTGCGCCGTCCACTCGCCGATCCCGGGCAGCGCCTTCAGCCCGGCGAGCGTGCGCGCGGGATCGCCGCCGGGCTGCAAATGCAGGCGACCGTCGGCGAGCGCCCCGGCCACGGCGAGTATCGAACGTGTGCGCGCGCCGATGATGCCGAGCGAAGCGATCGAGTCGACCGTCAGTGCCGCGACCATGGCCGGCGCCGGAAAGACGCGCGTCAGTCCGGCGAACGGGGTGTCGATCGGCGTACCGAACGCAGCGACGAAGCGGCTCGCGAGCGTGCGCGCGGCCTTCACGGTGATCTGCTGGCCGAGGATCGCGCGCACGACGAGTTCGAACGCATCGAAGGTGCCCGGCAGCCGCAGGCCGGGAGTCGGGCGGGCGAGCGTGCCGAGCACCTTCGCGATCGCACGCGGCTCGGCGCCGAGATCGAACGCATGCCACGCGCGCGCGAGGACGACCGGCAGCGCCGGCAGCAACGAGTCGGAAACACGCAGGTCGAGTGCATCGTCGGTGGCGACGGCGTCGATCCACCCGCAGTGCCCGACGCCGTCGTGTGTCGCGCGCACCGTGCGGCGGTAGCGTGCGTGGGCGAGATCGGTCTCCTCGCTGCCGTCGATCGTGCGTCCGTTCAGGAAGCCGAGCAGGGAGGTCCACGCATACGGCGGCGAGTAGGGCAGCCGCAGCGTGATCGATGCCGGATCGCCCGCTCGACGCGCCGCGCGCAGCGCGGACGCAGACTGTCCATAAGCCTGGCGCAGTTCGCGCTCGAGCGCAGCGGTGTTCGCGAATGCGCAGGCGCGTGCGATGGCGGCCGGCGGCGCACGCGTGTCGCCCAACAGACGGACGGCGAGCAGGCGTCGCTGCAGGGCCGCGTACACGCCCGGCGTAACCCCGACACGCGCGACGTAGTCCCGTGCGAGACGGGTCGCGCCGACCCCGAGCGCGCGCGCGAGCGCCGCATCGTCCATGTCGAACGCGAGCTGCAGCAACGCACCCCGGCGCACGCGGCGGGTCACCGCATCGGTGCCCGACGGCAGCACGTCCCGTTCCGGACGGCAGATCTCGCACGCTTGCAAGCCGGCGGCTTCGGCCGCCGCAGGTCCGGAATAAGCTGTCAGGTTGTCAGCCGAAGGCGGATGCGCGGCACATCCGGGACGGCAGTAACGGCCGTGCGCAGCGCCGTGCACGGCGTGAGGCACGGTCCGTTGGCGTTGCACACTTTCGATACCTGAATCCGGCATGGCACCATGATAACGACGAGTCCCGCCCGCGGCATCCCGACGCGCGGGCTGAAGCACATGCGATCCGCCGCGCATGGCGTCGCAACGGCCATCGCCCGGCCGCACACCAGGAGCACGACGTGGTTGATCCCCGAGGTTCGATGCGTGCAGGCACTGCCCGCTCGATGTCGACGCTGCTCGCCGAACAGCGCGCCTTCCTCGAAGGCGACACGATTCTGCATCTCGCCGTCGCCGATGCCGACTGCGTGCCGCTGGTGGCGATCGGTGTCGGCTGCCGGATAGGCACGCGGCCGCCGCGTGTGACGGTGCTCGTGGCCAGTCCGCAGGCACAGGCTTTTCTCGACGTGCTGGCGACGACACGGCACCTCGCCGTCGAGTTCGGACGCGCGCCGCACCACGAGTCGCTGCAGATCAAAGGCACCGACTGCGTGATCGCGCCGGCCACTGCCGGCGATCTGCGGCTCGCCGCGGCGTATCGCGAAAAGCTTCACCGGCAGCTCGGCCTGCTCGGCCTCGGGCCCGCCGGGACCGACGTCTATCTCGGGCTGCCGCACGAGGCGATCGTCGCGCTCACGTTCACGCCGTCGTCGATATTCGAACAGACGCCTGGTCCGCAGGCGGGCGAGCCGCTCGCATGAGCGCCGTCGACATCGGCCCTCTGCGCGACTACCTCGACGGTGGTTTCGTCTCGGTGCTGGCGACCGCGGCGACCGATGGCACACCGAACGTCAGCGTGATCTCCGACGTGCGCTATGTCGACGAACGTCACGTCGCGCTGTCATTCCAGTTCTTCAACAAGACGCATGCGAACATCAGCGCGAATCCGCGCGCCTCACTGCAGTTGACGCATCCGACGAGCGGCGCGCGTCAGCATCTGACGTTGCGCTATCTGCGTACCGAGACCGAGGGACCGCTGTTCGAGGCGATGAAGGCGAAGCTCGCCGGGATCGCCTCGCACGTCGGCATGACCCGCGTATTCCGGCTGCGCGGTGCCGATGTCTACGAAGTGCTCGCCGTGCAGCAGGTCGCCGGGCCGGATCAGCGTGCCGCCCGCAGCGAAACGCTGTTGACGGGTCTGCGCGACGCGCTGCGCGCGCTGCGCGCGAGCACGGACGTCGCTGCGCTCGTCGACGCGACGCTGGAGGCGCTGCATGCCCGGCTCGGCTATTCGCATTGCATGCTGCTCGCGGCCGATGCCGCGCGGGAACGCGTATTCGCAGTCGGCAGCGCCGGCTACCCGGCCAGCGGCGTCGGCGCCGAGATCGCCTACGGCGCCGGCATCATCGGCGTCGCCGCGCGCGAGCGCTCGCCGATCCGGATCACGCACATGACGAGCGAGTACCGCTACGGGGCGACCGTGCGCGAACAGTTCGCAGCCAGCGATGCGACGCTCGATCTCGAGCGCGAGATCCCGCTGCCCGGACTGGCGGAGTCACGCAGCCAGCTCGCGATGCCGATCGTCGCGGGTGATGCGCTCGTCGGTGTGCTCTATCTCGAGAGCCCGCTGGATGCGCATTTCGCCCATGCGGA
This sequence comes from Gammaproteobacteria bacterium, assembly GCA_020851775.1. Taxonomy (GTDB): domain Bacteria; phylum Pseudomonadota; class Gammaproteobacteria. The sequence continues at coordinate 1,563 of JADZCB010000251.1, read as the reverse complement.
CGAGGAAGTCTGCGGCATCGTCGCGGATGCCTTCGCGGCGCGCTGGCGTGTGCTGTCGAACGACGACGACGAGCAACGGGACGACGTCGCGGTGCCGGTCGGGACGGTCCTGAGCGGGACTCCGCTCGAAGTCGCGCATGACATGCACGACCACAGCGTGTTCATCGACCGTGATTATCTGATCAAGGGCGTCGCGGGTGCGGTGCTGTGGCGGATGCTGAACGATCACGCGACATTGGGGCGCGTCGAGTTCACCAATCGCGAACTGCGTCGGGACGGCAGGCTCGGCCTGCCCGATTTTGCCGACAATCTCGAAGCCCGTCTGGTGTTGTTGCAGCGGCGGCTCGCCGAACGCGACATCGGCATTCACCTCGACAAGATCGGGCGCGGACGCTATCGACTGCGCCTGCTGCGTCCGTTGTCCCTGGAAGGACAGCACGCCGACGAGCGGCTCGGTGCCTGAGACCTGCCGCGCGCGGCGCGCTGCAGCGCCGCGGCCGTCACACGATGGTCGGGTAGATAAACCGATCGGCGAGGCTCGCGACGAGCACCGCCCAGCCGGTGACGGTGACGATAAGTATCGAATAGAGACTGATGTGTTCGACATTGGGGGTCTTCATGTCGCTCTCCAAGGCATTCGAAGGTTGTCGACGATCCCGCGGTCCCGTGCGCACACTCGAATGCGGCGCTGGCGAGCGGTGCGCCGATCGTCGTTGGCGCAACCGGTGCGAAGATCCTGATGGGAAGTCTTCGCGGTTCATCGCGGGGTGGCGGTGAACGTGATGCGAAGCCTAGGCGAGCGGCGTGAAGACGTTTCTTAAGAGATTCGTAAAGGCTCCTTAAAAGAATCTTAAGTGTGCGGTCGCGCACAGGGCATGGCGGGCATTCGCGTGGGCCGCTGCCGCTTGTCGCCACCGCGCTGGCGCGATCGCGAATGATGCTGCCAATCGTTCAGGTACCGCGCGGTTTCGCGCGATGCGTCGCCGTCGCCGTCCAGGGATCGTCGGGCCACGGATGTTTGGGATAGCGTCCTTTCAGTTCCTTCCTGACATCGGGATAGGTGCGCTCCCAGAAGCCGCGCAGATCCTGCGTGACCTGGATCGGTATCTGGCGCGGCGACAACAGGTGCAGGAGCACCGGGATTCGACCGCGCGCGATGCGCGGCGTGTCGGCGAGGCCGAACATCTCCTGCAATTTGACCGCGAGCACTGGTGGGGCGCCGGGTGAGTACTGCAAGCGCCGCGACATGCCGCTCGGGACCGTCAACGCGACCGGCGCGTAGTCGTCGAGCGCGCGCCGCTGTCTGTGATCGAGTCGTTCATGCAGCGCGTTCGCCAGCGCGCCGGCTTCGATGTCAGCCACCCGTACGCCACCGGCGACGAGGGGCGCCAGCCACTCGTCGGCCTGTGCGAGCAGGGTCTCGTCGCCGAGATCGGGCAGGCCGAGTTCGGGACACCATATGCGCAGGCATGACACGCGCGTCTGCCATTCGCGCAGATCCCCGCTCCACGGCAGGCAGGCGAGGCCGAGATCGCGGATGCCTTGCAGCAACAGAGCGGCGGT
>JADZCB010000250.1 GCA_020851775.1 Gammaproteobacteria bacterium | reverse complement strand
GTCTCGACGTGCGGCGCGAACACGACATCGGGTTGCATCGTGCGGATGGCCGCGACGACTTCGTCGATCGGTGGCGGCGCGAACGGCGCGCGCGTGCCGCCGGCGCCGGACTGGCGGGCCTTCAGCACGGTCGTCGCCGCCGGAATGCCGCCCATGTCGAGGATCTGCGTCCAGCGGAAGCTGAACCAGCCGTTGCGGATCACGAGGCATTTCCTGCCGGTCGCGAACTGACGGGCAACGGCTTCCATGCCGAACGTGCCGCTGCCGGGCACGACGATCGCGCTCTGTGCGTGGTAGACGCTTTTCAGCACGCGTGAGATGTCCTTCATCACGCCCTGGAACGTGCGCGACATGTGGTTCAGCGCGCGGTCGGTGTAGACGACGGAATATTCGAGCAGGCCGTCGGGATCGAGGTCGGGATAGAGCGCAGTCATGGGATCTCGCTTGCGTGGTCGTGAAGATGGCAGGCCGCAGCGGGCCCGCGCGCAAGCTAGCACCTCGACGCGCGGAAGCCCAGCCGGCGCGGTCAGCGTCGGATCAGCGACAGGAACTCCTTGCGCGTGTCGGGGTTGTTCTTGACCGACCCGCGCAGCGCCGAGGTCACGGTGCCAGCGCCGACATGACGAACGCCGCGCGATTCCATGCACATGTGGCGGCATTCGATGACGACGGCGACCCCGAGCGGCTGGAGAAAGGTGTCGAGCGCATCGGCGATCTGGTTCGTCAGGCGTTCCTGGACCTGCAGACGTCGCGCATAGACTTCGACGAGACGCGACATCTTCGACAGACCGAGGATGCGCTGATCCGGCACGTAGCCGATGTGCGCCTTGCCGAAGAATGGCGCGAGGTGGTGCTCGCACAGCGAGTACACGGGGATGTCGCGCACGATCACCATTTCGTCGACGCTTTCCGCGCCGTCCTCGAAACTCTTGAGGATTTCTTCCGGATTCTGGCGGTAACCGCTGGTGTATTCCTCGAATGCCTTCAGGAAGCGCAGCGGCGTTTCCTTGAGGCCTTCGCGGTCGGGGTCTTCGCCGATCATCGCGAGCAGCTTGCGCACGACGTCGAGATCTTCGGGCTGGAACATGGTGTCGACTCTGGGTTCGGGCCGCGGCTCGGCGGCACGGAAAACGGCTTCGAGGGCAACGGGCGGCCGCATTACCTTAGCGAGCGCCGCCGCGCTTGGCTACGCTTGCGGGCTTGAGCGTGATGGCGGCGCGTCGCACGCTGTGCCCGTGTCGCGTCCCGGCCGCCCTGGATGGCACGTCGTCCTACAATGCCGTGATGTCGAAGATGCGCAGCGCCACCCCGCGCCGGCCATGTTCACGAGGAGCTGCAAGTGCCTGAAGTCCCGGTCGCGCCGCATGCCGTCCCTGCCGCGGCCGGCCGGTCCCGCCTATCGCTTGCACGGACTTCCCTGCACCACCGCGCGCCGCTCGCGGCGGTGCTGGCGCTGATCCCGGCCGCGCTCGCCCTCTACGTCGTCGCCGGGTTTCCGGTGGCTCGCCCGGCGCTGTTCGCCGCGCTGCTGGCGTACGGGGTCATCTGCGTGTGGCGCCCGGCGTTCTGGCTGTTCGCGATTCCGTGCCTGCTGCCGGTGCTCGATCTCGCCCCGTGGTCGGGACGTCTCTATGTGCAGGAAATCGATGCGTTTCTGCTGATGACGGTCGCGGCTTGTCTGTGGCACGATCATTACCGCCCGACTCGCGGTCCCGGCCTTCCGCTCGCGTTCAAAGCGAGCGTCGGCTTCTACGCACTGTCCTATGGCTGGTCCCTCTACGCGGGCATCGCACCGCTGCCCGCAGTCGGCCCCAACGCGTTCTCGAGCTATTACAGCAACTACAACGCGCTGCGAATCGCTCGCGGATTCTGCTGGGCGCTGGTCCTGTGGCCGTCCCTCGCACTGCTGTTCCGCTGCGATCGACGTCTCGCGACCACCCATCTGCTGGCCGGCGTTTCCGCCGGTCTGCTCGCGACCGGCGTCGTCGCCCTGTGGGAGCGTGGTGCGTTGTACGACCTGGTGTTCGGCGAGGGCATTTACGATCGACTCCAGGGCCTGCTCGATTTCACGACGCCGTATCGCATCACCGGTCTGCTCTCGAGCATGCACACCGGTGGCGAAGCAATCGACGGCTATCTCGCCCTCGCGTGGCCCCTCGCCCTCGGTCTCGCGCTGTACAGCCGCCAGCGGCGCGCCGGCCTTGCCTTCGGCATGGCAGCGCTGTTGGCCGGGTTGTACTGTGCGGCGGTCACTTTTTCGCGTGCGAGCTATCTTGCCCTCGCGATCGGGCTCACGTGCCTCACGCTGGCCAGCGTGAGCATCGCCGCGCGGCGCACCGGACCGGGCGCGGCGCTCGGTGGTATCGGCGCGCTCGCGGTGTTCGTGTCGCTGCTCGCCGTCGCCTATCGCCACGGCGGCCTGCTCGCGTTGCTGGTCGTCATGTTCGCCTTCGGCGCGCCAGCGATCGCCGCCTACGCGCTGCGCGCAGGACGCGAGCCGGTGAGATGGATCGCCGCAGCCGCGGTCATTCCGCCGGCGACGTTCATCGCACACCACGCGATCGCGACGTCGAAATGGGTGGCGACGGCGCAGGTCACCGCCTGGTGGCTGGCCGCCGGCACGGCCGCCATCGCCGCAGCACTGGGGACCTTCGTCGGCGCGCACGCGAAACGCACGTTCGCGCCATTCGAGTTTGTCATCCTGACGCTGCTCGTCGCCGGGATATCAGCGGCCACGGTCCCCGCCGTCCTCGGCTACCGCATGTCGTTCCGCTTCGCGGGTGTCACGAGCGATCTGGAGATGCGTATCGCGCACTGGCGCGCTGCGCTGGACTTGATGCCCTCGACGCTGTCCGCGACGTGGCACGGCGTCGGTCTCGGGGTGTTTCCGCGGCGTTATCTGCTGGCGTTTCCCGAACATTCCGGCGGCATCGGCGTCCTCGAGGAAGAAGGCATCAACCGTTTCATGCGCCTGACCGGCGGCAAGGATCTGAAATGGACGCAGCGGATCACGCTGCCGCCGAACAGGGATTACACCGCGAGCATCGACTATCGCACGGCCGCTGCCGCGGCCGACCTGCGACTGCGCGTATGCCGTCGCCAGATCATCCATCCGACCGAATACAACGGGCAGTGCCGGGGCATTTCGCAGCGGATTGCGGACACCGGCGGCGAGTGGAAAACCCTGTCGTTCAGTTTCAATCCCGGCAACCTCGGCACGTCGGGCGCGAACCTGCTGCGCGCGCCGCTGGTCTTCGAGCTCACGAACCGCCGCGAGGCTGCCCTCGACTTCAAGCCGCCGGCCGTCGTCGATGTCGACAATGTCCGCATCATCGACGCCACCGGCATCGACCGGCTTGCGAACGGCACGTTCTCGCACGGCGTCGATCACTGGTTTCCGCTGTACGATTTCAATCACCTGCCATGGCACATCAAGAACATGGCGGTCGCGCTCTACTTCGATCAGGG
>JADZCB010000249.1 GCA_020851775.1 Gammaproteobacteria bacterium | reverse complement strand
GGCGATTTCCGCCAGCGTGCGGCCGCAGCCACGGCAGAGGTGCGTCGCCGGCGCGATCTCGCAGCGTCGCACGCATGGCGATTCAATGGTCAAGCGTCTGTACCGTCTCGCGCGCACGGCGCACGAAATCGCCGAGGTAACGCAGCCCCGCGATCGCACGACTGCCATACCAGGACACCATCTCGCCGTCGATCATCGCGACCGGCACGCGCGGCAGGAGGCGCTGGACTTCGAGGAGATGCTTGCTGCGGAACGGATAGGGCTCCGAGCTCAGCAGCACGCGATCGACGCCCCCGCGAACGTCTTCGAGCGCCAGCGTCGGATAGCGCTGCGCGCTCGTCACCGGCCAGGTGTCCCAGCCATGAAGGGCCAGCATGCGCGAGATGTAGGTGTTGCGCGACACCGTCATCCAGGGATCGCGCCAGATCAGATACAGGACGCGCTCACGCGCATCGCATCGGTCGCGCACGTCGGCGAGCGTAGATTCGAATGCTGCGCACAGCGCATCGGCCGCGGCTTCGCGATCGAAAATGCCACCGAGCAGGCGAAACAGCGACGGGTTGTCGAGCGGCCCGAGCGGGTGGGTGACGATTACGTGCGGCACACAGGTGCGCAGTGCATCAGCCGTCTCGCGCGTGTTTTCGTCGACGTTGACGATGGCGTGCGTCGGCGCGAGCCGGCGCACGGCGTCGAGATCGACATCCTTGGTCCCACCGATCTTCGGGATCCGCTTCACCGTCTCGCGCGGATGGATGCAGAAACCCGTACGCCCGACCAGCATCCCGGCCAGGTCGAGATCGCACAGCAGCTCGGTGATGCTCGGCACCAGCGACACGATGCGCGGTGGCGCCGTCACGCGGGGGTGTGCGCCACCGATGGCATCGAGGTAGGCGATCACGGGGCGCGCGTCGTCACATGTTGCGGCGGTACTCGCCGCCGACATCGTACAGCGCACCGGACACCTGGCCGAGCGAGGCGACCTTGACGGTCTCCATCAAGGCCTCGAACACATTGCCGCGCGCGCGTGCGACGTCCTGCAGGTGCTTCAACGCTGCCGGCGTCGCCTTCGCATGCAGCGCCTGAAAGCTGCGCACGGCGGCGATCTGATCCTGCTTCTCCTGCTCGGTCGAGCGCATCAGCTCGATCGCCGTCACCCGATCCTCGCTGCCCGACTTCGGCAGGAACGTGTTGACACCGATCAGCGGCAGGCGCCCGTCGTGTTTCAGACTCTCGTAGTAGAGGCTCTCGTCCTGGATCTTGCCGCGCTGGTACATCGTATCCATCGCGCCCAGCACACCGCCGCGCTCGGAGATGCGCTCGAACTCGACATAGACGGCTTCCTCGACCAGATCGGTCAGCTCGTTGATGAGGAACGAACCCTGCCACGGGTTCTCGCAGAAGTTGAGTCCCAGCTCGCGGTTGATGATGAGCTGGATCGCGACCGCCCGGCGCACCGATTCCTCGGTCGGCGTGGTGATCGCCTCGTCATAGGCATTCGTGTGCAGACTGTTGCAGTTGTCGAACAGCGCGTACAGCGCCTGCAACGTGGTGCGGATGTCGTTGAAGCTGATCTCCTGCGCATGCAGCGAGCGTCCGGAGGTCTGGATGTGATATTTCATCATTTGGCTGCGCGGGCTCGCGCCATAGCGCTCGCGCATCGCCCGTGCCCAGATCCGGCGCGCGACACGACCGATGACGGAGTACTCGGGATCCATGCCGTTCGAGAAGAAGAACGACAGGTTCGGCGCGAAGTCGTCGATCTGCATGCCGCGGGCAAGATAGTACTCGACGATCGTGAAGCCGTTGGACAGCGTGAACGCGAGCTGCGAAATCGGGTTCGCCCCGGCTTCCGCGATGTGGTAGCCGCTGATCGAGACGCTGTAGAAATTGCGTACGTCCCGTTCGACGAAATACTGTTGGACGTCGCCCATCGTCTTCAGCGCGAACTCGGTCGAGAAGATGCAGGTGTTCTGCGCCTGATCCTCTTTCAGGATATCGGCCTGCACGGTGCCGCGCACGGTGCACAACGTCTCTGCCTTGATCTTCTCGTAAGTTTCACGGTCGAGGATCTGATCACCGGTGATGCCGAGCAGCCCGAGACCGAGGCCCGTGTTGCCCGCCGGCAGTTCGCCGCGGTAGACGGGGCGGGGTTCGCCGCGCGCGGCGAACCAGGCGTCGATCTTCGGCTGCATCGCGTCCCATTGGCCGGTCGCGCGCAGGTGCTTCTCGACCTGCTGATCGATCGCGGCGTTCATGAAGAAAGCGAGGATGATCGGTGCCGGGCCGTTGATCGTCATCGATACCGAGGTGGTCGGTGAGCAGAGATCGAAGCCCGAGTAGAGCTTCTTCGCGTCGTCGACGGTCGCGATCGAGACCCCCGAATTGCCGACCTTGCCGTAGATGTCGGGCCGCTCCCGTGGGTCCTCGCCGTAGAGCGTCACGGAGTCGAACGCCGTCGACAGGCGCGCCGCCGGCTGGCCGGCCGACACGTAATGGAAGCGGCGATTCGTGCGCTCCGGTGTGCCTTCGCCGGCGAACATGCGCGTCGGATCCTCGCCGGCGCGCCGGTACGGATAGACGCCGCCGGTATACGGATAGAAGCCCGGCAGGTTCTCGCGCATCAGGAAGCGGAGCTGATCGCCCCAGCCGTCGAATTTCGGCGGCGCGATCTTCGGCACCTTGTTGTGCGACAGCGTCTCGCGATAGTTCTCGCCTTCGATGTTCCTGCCGCGCACCTGGTAGCAGTATGTCTCGCGAGTGATCCCGTCCAGCCGCGCCGGCCACTCCCTCAGCAGGGTCAAGGCCTCACCGCCGAGCGCGGCGAGCGCGTCGTTGTAACGGCGACGCAGGAGGCCGAGCGTATCGTTGATAAGTTGCGAGTCCGAGTACGCCGTGAAGGCCGGCGGCAGCGCTTCGTCGTCGATCGCGCGCAAGGCTTCGTGACAGTGCTGTGCGCGCGCGGCACTCGCCGCGAGTTCCTCGATGCGGCGGTTGATGCCACGCCCCTGCTCCGCGATCTCCGCAAGGTAGCGCGTGCGGTTGCCCGGGATCAGCACCGTCGCGCGCGGCTCCCGGTTACCGACGTCGAGCTGTGGCTCCCAGCGCTGTTCGCCGCCGCCCGTCTTCGTCGCGAGTGCGCGACACAGATTGACGAACATCCAGGTCAGACCGGGATCGTTGAACTGGCTCGCGATCGTCGGGTAGACCGGAATATCGTCGTCCCTGGTCTGGAAGGCCTGATGATTGCGCTTCCACTGCTTGCGTACGTCGCGCAGCGCATCCTCGGCGCCCCGCTTGTCGAATTTGTTGAGCACGATCAGCGCCGCGAAGTCGAGCATGTCGATCTTTTCGAGCTGGCTCGCCGCGCCGTACTCGCTGGTCATCACGTAGATCGGCAGGTCGACGAGATCGACGATCTCCGAGTCGCTCTGGCCGATGCCCGCCGTTTCGACGATCACGAGGTCGTAGGCCAGCGACTTCAGGAAAGCCACCGCGTCGCCGAGCATCGCGCTGGTCGACAGATGCTGCCGGCGCGTCGCCATCGAGCGCATGAATATGCGCGCGTGACGCAGGCTGTTCATGCGAATGCGATCGCCGAGCAGCGCGCCCCCGGTGCGGCGGCGTGTCGGATCGACGGCGAGCACGGCGATGCGCATCGCCGGGAAATACTGCATGAATCTCGACAGCAGCTCGTCGGTCACCGAACTCTTGCCGGCGCCGCCGGTGCCGGTGATGCCGATCACCGGCACCTTGCCTCCTGCGATCTTCCACGCCTTGCGCAGCTTCTCGAGCTCCTTGTCGGCGATCACGCCGTCTTCGAGCGCCGAGAGCATCTGCGACACGGACAGCGGGTTTTCGGGCTCGATCGTCGCCGGTACCCGTGACATGGTGCGGGCTTGCGCCGCGCGCTGCACGAGATCGTCGATCATCCCTTGCAGGCCCATCGTCATGCCGTCGTTCGGGTGGTAGATGCGCTCGACGCCGTAGGCCATCAAATCGGCAATCTCTTCCGGCGTGATCGTGCCGCCGCCGCCGCCGAACACGCGCACGTGGCCAGCACCCGCCTCGCGCAGCAGATCGACCATGTATTTGAAGTATTCGTTATGGCCGCCCTGGTAGGAGCTGATCGCGATCGCGTCGGCGTCTTCCTGGATCGCCGCCTGCACGACGTCGGCGACGCTGCGGTTGTGGCCGAGATGGATGACTTCGGCGCCGCTGCCCTGGATCAGGCGGCGCATCACATTGATGGCGGCATCGTGACCGTCGAAGAGCGACGCGGCAGTCACGAAGCGGAGCGGATGCTGCTGCGGCGAGTCGTCGGTCGCGGCGCTGATGTCCTGGGCGCGGGTGTTCATGCGATGGCTCCTGTCGTATCGCGGGCGAGCGCCCGCGTCATCTGCTGTTTGAGTCCGGTATGGAGTTCTTCGATGAGGCGGTACGCGTCGGGCGCTACCAGCCACTGGTAGACGATGCCGATGATTGCGGCGCAGAACTGCCGGGCAACGGCGGTGACGTCGACGCCAGCCCGCACCGAGCCGGCCTCAAGGCCTTGCCTGATCCACGCCTCGACGTCGCGCTGGCGACGCTCGTGGACGTTCGCGATGACCTGCTTGAGTTCGGCATCCGGACCGATCGAATCGAACCACAGGCAGTAGAAGGCGCGGATGCGCTCGGCGCCGGCGCGGACGTGGCGATAGTGTGCATCGGTCGCGGCGCAGATCGCGTCGAGACCCGCCTTGCCGTCGACGGCGGCGCGCAGCGCTTCGAGCCACTCCTCACCGACGGCCTTGACGATGAACGAGAACAGCGCGGCCTTGTTGCCGAATCGGGCGCTCGCGAGGCCGCGGCTGTAGCCCGCCAGCTCCCCGACGTCCTTCAGCGTCGTGCCGGCCGTGCCGCGTTCGACGATCAGGCGCACGGCGGCATCGAGCATGCGCGCATCCGACAGCGCAGTGCGTTCGGCCTGGGTGCGACGGGTTGCGGCGGGCTGGTGGAGGTTCATGCCCGGATTATGGCGTCGCTATTTATTTGTTTGCAACAAGCAAAAACTCGAGAAGGCCCTCGAAGCGCGCGGACGCTGCCGGGTTCTCAGGCGTCCATCGTCACCCCGGTCGCGACGAGGAACCGCGACACCATGTTATAGGCCGCGACGACGGCGATGAATTCGACGAGTGCCTGATCGCTTGCCAGCACGGCGCGCGCGGCGGTGCGCGTCGTGTCCCGCACATCGACGTCGCGCGTCATCTCCAGCGTGAGTTGCAGCAGTGCCCGTTCGTGCTCGGTGAGGCCCGGTGCACCCGGCGCATCGATCCCGCTCGCCATCGCCTCGAGCACCGGCTGGCGCCCGCCGGCCTCGAGATAGAGTGGCGCGTGGTGTGCGTATTCGTAAGGCGCATGGTTCAGGATGGCGACATAGCTCATCGCAAGCTCGCGCCATTCCATCGCGACGCCGAGACCCGTACGGATCTCGCCGAACAGCGCATTCCAGCCACGGGCGAGCGGCGCGCTGTGCAACAGCATGCGATCGAGATTCAACAGTTCGCCGCCGCGCCGGTGACGGATTGCGGCGACCAGATCGGCCGGTGCCTGTGCCATGTCCGGTACGTACGGTATTCGTCGCATGTCAGCGCTTCTCCTCGGTATAAGCCTCGCGCAGATCGACCGGGCTGCGGCGCTTGCGCATGCGGATGTTCAACATCTCGACCGCCACCGAGAAGGCCATCGCGAAATAGACATAGCCCTTCGGCACGTGGAAGCCGAAGCCGTCGGCAATCAGCAGGGTCCCGATCATGAACAGGAAGGACAGCGCGAGCATCTTGATGGTCGGGTGCGCCGATACGAAGCGGCCGATGCTGCCGGCGAAGGCCATCATCAGGGCGACCGACACGATCACCGCCGCGATCATGATTGCGACCTCGTCGACCATGCCGACCGCCGTGATGATCGAGTCGAGCGAGAACACGATGTCGATGAGGATGATCTGGATGATCACCGAGCCGAACTTGCCGGCAACCCGCCGCGACGCCTCGCCCTCCTCGCCCTCGAGCAGCTGGTGGACCTCTTTGGTGCTCTTCCAGAGCAGGAAAAGACCACCGAGCAGCAGAATCAGATCACGACCGGAAATCTCCTGCGCCAGCACGGTGAACAGCGGTGCCGTCAGACCGACGATCCATGACAGCAGCAGCAGAAGCGCGATGCGCATGAACATCGCAAGGAAGAGCCCTATGCGCCGCGCGATCTCGCGCTGGTGAATGGGCAGCTTGTCGACGAGGATTGAGATGAAGATGACGTTGTCGATGCCGAGCACCAGCTCGAGCGCCGTCAACGTGAGAAAGGCCATCCAGGCCTCGGGTTGCAGCAGCAGTTCGAGCATGGGATTCCGGCAAAGTGGATCGGCGCGGCCGATCGGTTGATCCAGGGTTCCGCCGCGCCACGCGCGCGCCGTACGCGAATTGTGCACAGCCGATACCGCAGTGTCAGCGGCGCCGACGACGGAAAAACCGAAGCATCGCGACGGACCGGGTGCAGACCGCCGCCAGACCACACGGGTTGGAGTGGCGGATCCGGTGGCGCAGATTACATCCAGGCTGCGCCGGCCGCTGACGACCGGTCCGGCGCGCGACGGATCGTCAGGGCGCTGGCTCAGCGCGCGGCGCGGGGATCGAAGCCCGGAAACGCATCGCGCAGCGCTGCGACCGCGGCGCGTTGCCGCGCGTCGTCGGCCCGCGGCACCGCGATCGCGAGCTCGACGTACAGATCACCCGGGGGATCACCCGGCAGCCCGCGGCCGCGCAGCCGGAGCTGCTGGCCGCCGCGCGCATGCGCCGGCACCGTCAGGGTGACCGGGCCGTCGAGCGTCGGCACTTCCACCCGCGCCCCGAGCATTGCCTCCCAGGGCGCGACGGGCAATGTCATGCGCAGATTCCTGCCGTCGACCGTATAGCGCGCATGCGGTTGGATCTCGACGAGGAGGTAGAGATCGCCGGCGCCGCCCGGACCAGGGTTGCCCTGCCCCTTCAGCCGCACCTTCGCGCCATCGCCGACACCCCGCGGGATGTTGACCTTAAGTGTGCGCTGCCCGTCCGCCGCCGGCAGCAGCAGTGTGCGCGTTCCACCGTGCACCGACTCCTCGAGCGTCACCGGCAGACGTACCTGGACGTCGTCGCCGCGCGGCGGCGGGCGTTGAGCGTACGGGCCATGCCCGCCGCTGTGTCGCCCGGCCGCGGCCCCGCGGCCGAAAATCGCCTCGAAGAACTCGCTGAAGCCCTGCTGCCCGCCGCCGAAGTCTCCACCGAGATCGCCGAAGCCGGAGCCGTTCCAATTCTCCTGCCTGCGCTGCCAGCCGGGCGGCGGACGGAACTCGCCGCCGTCGCCACCACCGAAGCGGCGGAGCTGGTCGTATTCCGCGCGCTTCTCCGAATCCTTCAGCACTTCGTAGGCTTCGCCGACCTCCTTGAAGCGCGCTTCGGCGTTCGCCTCCTTGCTGACGTCCGGGTGGAATTTGCGCGCCAGCCGGCGGTACGCCTTCTTGATGTCGTCGGCCGTGGCTTCAGGCGCGACACCGAGCACCTTGTAGTAATCAACGAATTTCATGATCCCGAATCCAACCTGCTGACGGCGAGCGCTTGCTGTGTATCATGGCGCGGAAATCTGGGGCTGCGCAGCACGAAACGCAAGCAGCTCCCGGCCCGGCGCCCGAACGCGCCGCGCCCGCGTGCCGGCACACTGCCGATGCCCGTGGACGCATTCTCGCTGCAACAGGGGCTGTCACGCGATGCGAGTTTCACTGATCGCCTGCCTCATCTGCTTCGCCAGCGCCGTCGCCGCGGACGACGTGCTGTGGATCGACGTCCGCGAGCCCGACGAATATGCGGCCGGCCATCTCGAGGGCGCGATCAACATCCCGTGGCGCGAGATTGCCGCGCGCATTCGCGACGTCGCGCCGGACAAGCGCATGCGGATCAAGCTTTACTGCGGCGTCGGTGTCCGTTCACAGATGGCGAAATTCGCACTCGACGCCGAGGGCTACGAGCGGGTCAGCAACGAAGGCGGATACGACTCGGTCCTCGCGGCGCACAGCGCCTGCCAGCAGGACAAGACCAAGTGCTGATCCGGGCCCGTCCCGGCGCTTGCAGTCGCCGGCGCAGACGTCACCTCAGGACCTTCTCAGACAGTGACGGCCGTTGCCATCTCCACGTCGGCCTGTTCACCCGCCAGACGGCAGAAGGCCGACGCGCGCTGACAGAATCCGTTGCGCGCGGCGTCGACACCGAGAGTCGGCGCGAGCTCCGTGAACTTGTCCAGCGAGGCCGCGAGCAGTTCCCCGAGCAGCACCGGCGCGCCGCTGAGCACGCCACTGAAGCGTGACGCGAGGCCATCGAGGACGGCGGCAGGATCCGCGTCATCGCGGTTCGCCGCTTCGCACAGTTCGTTCGCGAGATGCGCATAGAGATGCAGGGCGGCGGCAGCCGAGGCTGGCGGTGCCGTCACGCCGGCCGGCAGCGGCGCCATGCTCGCGATCAGCGGCGGCGGGAATTTCCACGTCGTCGCCACCGCCGCGCCGATCTCCGCGAAGCTTGTCGCCAGCACGCGTTGCTCGGCCTCGAGCGCCTTCGTACCGCCGTCCACGAGGCGCTGGATCTCGCGATGCTCGTCTTCGAGATAGTAGATCACGAGGTTGCGGCCGAGCCGGTTGAACAGCGCACCGATGAATGCTTCTTCCGCGAGTTCGCGTCGCACCCGCTGCCCCAGGTAGCGCGCCATCAAGCCGGCGACGAACGAGCAGACGAGCGCGTCCTGCAATGCCGGTTGTCCGCGCTGCATGTGGTCGAAGACGAGCAGCCCGTTGCACAGCATGCGGACGAGCCGCGTGCCGACGAGGCTGATCGCCTGCGACACCGTCGTGATACCGCCGCCGGCACGGTCGAAGAACGCCGAGTTGGCGATTTTCATCAAGCGGTTCGTCAAGCTGAAATCGCGCTGTACCACTGCGGCGAGCTCGTGCACCCCGGCGCTGCTGTCCTCCGCCGTCAGGCGGTTGATCTCGACGATGGTGCTCGAGAACGCCGGAAATTCGGGCCTGCGCTGCAGCCGGCGCAGCAGGAATTGCACGGCGATGTCATGCCCGGCCGTTTGCGCGCGCGAGCGCATCGCGTCCTCGAGCGCCCGCGCGATGTCGGGCGCGTCACGGAAACGCGCCGTCCGGTCGAGTGCGAGCGCATCGCGGACGATGGCGACGATTTCTGCCGGGACCTCGAGATCGATCAGCGGCGTCCAGTCGAAGGCGCCGTTCGTGATCGCGTTGCGCACGCCGTTCAGTCCTTCGGCGGGTACCGCCGGGCGGCCGACGAGCAACTCGTAGAACACGAGACCGAGGGCGAAGACGTCAGTCTGCAGATCGAGCGGGCCGCCGCGGAAATGCTCAGGGCTCATGTAGCGCGGTGTGCCGTGGATTTCGCTTTCGTCGTCGTCGATGGGCCTGCCGACGAGCCGCGCGAGGCCGAAATCCATCACGCGCACCCGGCCGTCACGATCGATCAGCAGGTTGTTCGGAGACAGATCGAGGTGCGCGACGTGCTCGGCATGCGCGGCGCCGACCCCGGCGAGAATCTGCCGAAACTGTTCGACCGCCTGCATCCACGCAAGCGGACCGTCGCGCCGGATCTTCGCCTTCAGCGGCTCGCCGGCGACGAATTCGAACACGAGATAGGGCACGGTGCCGTGGATCCCCGCGTCGTACAGCGGGATGACGTTCGGATGCGCCAGCCGCGCGACCGCCCGCGCCTCGGTCATGAACTGCTCCCGACTCGCCGTGTCACCACTCGCCGTCAACAGCAGTTTCAGCGCGACCCTGCGCTCCAGTCGGGTGTCCCAGGCGAGATAGACACGCCCATGGAAGCCCCGGCCGAGTTCGGTCCGAAGCTCGAAGCGCCCGATGCGTGGCTTCTTGCGATCAGTCATGGTGCCCCCGGTTCCGGATATCGGTCGGCGGGGTGCCGAACTTGAAGCTGGCGTGGTGCCCTTAACCTGCGTCAGTGTCTCCTGCGAAGCTGTCGTTTGCCACCGAACACCGAGAACACAGCGCGCTAAAAAATTTGTCGCGCGCTTCCCCTTCGCCTGCCGCGGACTGAAGCACATACAGCACGGAGGCGCCGCCTCAATCCCTCTTTTTCTCTGTGTTTTCTGTGTTCTCTGTGTGCTCGGTGGCAAAACGGGCAGTCGCGACGAAGCGCAACGTTCAAGCCCGAGGCTCGAGCACCCTCATCAATCCTTCCTGTGCGACGGTGACGACCAGTTCGCCGTCGCGGGTATAGAAATGGCCGCGGGCGAGCCCGCGGGCACCGCTCGAGGCGACGCCGACGCAGTGATAGAGCAGCCACTCGTCGACACGGAACGGGCGATGGAACCACATCGCGTGATCGAGACTCGCGAGAACGAGATGCTCATCCTCCAGCGTATGGCCGTGATGGCCGAGCAGCGTCCAGATCAAGCCGTAATCGGACAGGTAGGCGAGGATCGCGCGATGCAGATCAGGTGCGTCCGGGAGACGGTCGCCGGTCTTCACCCAGCTTCTGCGCACGGGATTGCCGAGCTCATCCTTCGCACCGAGCGGACCGTCGAGCACGCGCAGATCGAACGGCGCGGCAATCGTCATCATCCGTTGATGACGCGCCGACATCTGATCGAATCTGTCCCAGTCGTACGTCAGCGGCTCGATCGATTCGGGTGGCGGTACGTCGGGCATCTTGCCCTGGTAGTCGATGCCGTCCTCGCGACGGTGAAACGAAGCCTCCATCGTGAAAATGGGCTGCCCGTGCTGGATCGCCGTGACGCGACGCGCCGAGAAGCTGCGGCCGTCACGACTGCGATCGACGGCGTAGACGACGGGGTGGAAGCTGTCGGCCTCGCGCAGGAAGTAGCCGTGCAGCGAGTGCGCCGGCCGATCGGATTCGACGGTGAGCTGCGCGGCTTCGAGGGCTTCGCCGAGGACCTTGCCGCCGTACACGCGCTTGACGTGCGTGTCGCCGATCGCGCCCCGGAAGAGGTTCTCTTCGAGTTTCTCGAGCCGCAGCCCGTTCACCAGCTTGTCCAGCGCTTCGTTCATGACGCCACTTTCAGGTGAAAGCATATTCGGGCGTCGGAAAGCGCCGTTCGCGCACGTCCGCGACATACTGCGCGACCGCCTTGTGAATCGAGCCCGTGTGCTCGATGTAGTTGCGCGAGAAGCGCGTGCGCTTGCCGGGCGCGATGTCGAGCACGTCGTAGAGCACGAGGATCTGGCCGTCGACATCCGGTCCGGCACCGATCCCGATCACCGGCACCTTCGCGTGCTGCGTGATCTCCTTCGCGAGTTCCATCGGCACGCATTCGAGCAACAGCACGTCCGCCCCCGCCTCTTCGAGGGCGCGCGCGTCCTCGATCATCTTCTGTGCCGTCGCCTGCTCGCGGCCCTGCACGCGATAGCTGCCCATCTTGAGAATCGCCTGCGGCGTCAGGCCCAGATGCGCGCATACCGGAATGCCGCATTCGGTGAGGCGGTAGACCATGTCGAGCTGCAGTTCGCCCCATTCGAGCTTGACGATTTCCGCCCCGCCTTCCTTCATCAGCCGCGCCGCGTTGCGCAGGCAGTCGGTCGCCGACGAATAGCTCATGAACGGCATATCGGCCATCAGCAGCGCGCGCTGCGTGCCGCGCGCGACGAGCCGCGTGTGATAGATGATGTCGTCGACGGTGACCGGAATCGTCGTCGCCTGTCCCTGGACGACCATGCCGAGCGAATCGCCGACGAGAATGAAATCGCAACCGGCAGCGTCGAGCACGCGGGCGAAGGCGGCGTCATAGGCCGTCAGCGAAGCGATCGGCTGGCCGGCCGCCTTCATCGTTTTCAGGGTCTGGACGGTGATTTTCTGCACGTCCTGGTGGTGCTGGCTCATGGGCGCCTCAGGGTTTTGCCGCACGCTTGCGCTCGGTGCCGGCGAGAAAGCGCGCGAGTTCTATCGGCGCGCGTGCGTGCTGGCCGGTCCCGATCCGCTCGACGCCATCGTCGGCTTCGACATCGAAGACGACCAGTGATTTCGTGACCTCGACGACGGTTGCCGTCACCGTCACCGTGAAACCGACCGGCGTCGCGGCGAGATGCCGGACATCGACCCGTGCGCCGACCGACACCCAGCCGGCAGGCAGGCACGGCCGGATCAGATCGGTGCAGACGACCTCCATGAAGAGAATCATGTTCGGCGTCGAATACACGGGCGGCAGATCCGGTACACGCGCCTGTACTGTCAGATCGTGGGTCACGACGAGAGACTGCCGGCCCTGAAGGCCGAGCGCGATGCATTCTGACAGGTTCATCGGGTCATCCTCGGGTTGCCGCAGCGGGCAGCCAGGTCAGCAGTGCGTCCGCAATCGCCTGTGGCGAGTCCTCCTGCACGAAGTGCAGGCCCGGCACCGTCACCACGGTCGTATTGGGCCAACTGCGGGCGAGCGCGCGCGCACGGCCGGTCATGATCATGCCGGGATCGGCGTCGATGTAGAGTTTGGGTAACGGCGACTGCGCGAGCCAGGCGGCATAACGCGTGACGACTTCACAGACTTCCGGCGGTTCGCCGTCGAGCGGGATCTGCCGCGGCCAGGTCAGTGTCGGTCGGCGATCTTCGCCCGGCACGCGGAACGGTGCACGATAGGCATCCATCTCCTCCGGGGTCAGCGTGCGCAGGATCGATTTCGGCAGCACGTTTTCGACGAACACGTTCTTCGTCAGCGCGAGTTCCTCGCCCGCCGGCGAGCGCAGCGCCTGGAAGATGCCGCGCGCCGCGGCCGGCCATTCGTCCCAGGTCAGCGGCGTGACTATGCCTTCCATGTGGCAGATCCCGGCGACTGCCTGCGGATGGCGCGCAGCCCAGTCGAAGCCGAGCGCCGTGCCCCAGTCGTGGAGGACCAGAATCACGTCCGCCGTGACGCCGAGCGCGGCGAGCGCGCCGTCGAAATAGCGCTGGTGCTCGGCCAGCGTATAGCGCGTCACATCCGACCCCGGCAGTTTCGCGGAATCACCCATGCCCACGAGATCGAGCGCGATACAGCGCCCGCGATCGGCGAGCCGGGGCAGGATGTTGCGCCAAAGATAGGAGGACGTCGGATTGCCGTGCTGAAACACGATCGGCCGTCCCCGTCCCTGTTCGACATAGGCCATGCGCTGGCCCGCCACGTCGATGAACCGCTTCTGTGCCTGCCACTCGCTGGCCATCTCAACCCTCCGCTCGCGTCAGGTGCGACGCGTGACGATACTCATCAGCCGCTCCGCCTGTTTCAGATGCGGCATGTCGATCATCTTGCCGTCGAGGCTCAACGTGCCCGCGTCCGGATTCGCCTTGAAGGCATCGATCACGACCTGCGCGTGGGCGATCTCCTCCGCGCTCGGCGTGAAGCACTCGTTGATCACGGCGACCTGATCGGGGTGAATCGCGATTTTGCCGAGAAATCCGTCGCGTCGCGCCTCGTTGCATTCCTCGCGCAGTTTCGCCGGGTTGCGGAAATCGGGCTGCACGGTATCGAGTCCCTGCACGCCGGCGGCGTACGCCCCGAACAGGCACAGCGAGCGCGCGAGCACGTACGGCGCTGTGTAGTCGCCGGCGGCGTCCTTGTTCGTCGATGCCCCGAGCGCGGCGGCGAGATCTTCCGCGCCCCAGGTCAGGATGCGCAGACGCGGTGCGCCCTTGTAGCGACCGAGCGCGAACGGCGCCACCGCCGTCTCGGTTGCAATCGCACAGATCTCGATGCTGCCGGCGGGGATCGCGTGTTCGACTTCAAGCACGTCGAGCCAGTGCGAGAGCTGCACGACGTCTTCCGGCCCGTTGCACTTCGGCAGTGCAATGCCGTCGGGTCGCGCCCGGACGACGGCGGCGACGTCGCGCAGGGCGTCGGCCGAGTCCAGAGGATTCATGCGCACCCACAGTTCGCTGCGTGCGCGATCGGCCGAACTCAGATATTCGCAGATCATCTCGCGTGCGAGCGGACGGCGGGCGGCGGCGACGGCATCCTCGAGATCGAGGATCAGCGCGTCGGCGCCGATACCTGCACCCTTGGCGAGCTTCTTTTCGCTGTCGCCGGGCACGAACAGCATCGAACGCAGGATGCTCACGTCGGCTTCCTCAGCATCAGGCCACTGCGCTTGCAGCTCGCCACGAGCTCGTCGCGCTGGTTGTAGGCGCGGTGACCGAAGATCACGATGCCGTTCTGCGGACGTGACTTGGATTCGCGCAGCTCGAGTACTTCGGTCTGAAAGCGCAGCGTGTCACCGTGAAACACGGGCTTCGGAAAGCGCACTTCATCCCAGCCGAGGTTCGCGATAGTGGTGCCGAGCGTGGTGTCGTACACCGAGACGCCGACCATCACCGACAGCGTGAAGCAACTGTTGACGATGCGCTGACCGTATTCGGTCTGCGTGCGGCAGTATTCCTCGTCGAGATGCAGCAGCGCCGGGTTGTGCGTCATCGTCGTGAACAGCACGTTGTCGGTCTCGGTGACGGTGCGGCGAATCGGATGATCGAAGATCTGACCGACACGGAATTCCTCGAAATAAAGACCGGGCATTGTTCCCCTCCTCGGCGGCTATGATGGTGGCCGCGCGCCGGTCGCGGCCCGCGCATTATACGGCCGGAAACCGCCCGCACACGGATTGCCCGCGAGCGCGCGCCGGGAGAGGACATGAACTACTGCGAAGAATGGCTCGCGCACGCCGGCTACGAGCCCTGGAACGCGATCACGAACATCGGTTTCGTCTGCGCCGCCGCGTGGGGCTGGTGGGCATTCCGACGCACCGGTCTGATCGACCACCCTGCCGCACGTCTGCAGGTCGCGCTCGCCGCCGCGATCGGGATCGGCAGTTTCGCCTGGCATGCGACCGGCGCGCCGTGGGCGCAATGGGCGGACGTGCTGCCGATCCTGTGCTTCGTGCTGGTGTTCCTCGCCGCGGCACTGCGCTGGCTCGCCGGCCTCTCGAACGTCGTGACCATCGGCGCCTGTCTGCTGCTCGTCGTCTCTGCCGTCGGGCTGAGCGCGACGTTCGGCCGCGCACTGAACGGGTCGATTGCCTACGTGCCGGTCTGGCTCGGCCTCGCGGCGCTCACCGTATACCTCAGGCACTGCGGTTCGCCGGCGCGTCCGGCCTTCG
>JADZCB010000248.1 GCA_020851775.1 Gammaproteobacteria bacterium | reverse complement strand
GGGCTGTCCCAGCATCTCCGGCGGACGGTAGCCGAGCATGCGCAGGCCGAAGCAGTTCGCGAAGCGGACCCGCAAGTCGCGATCGAGCGTGAAACAGGTGGCCGGCGTGTGGTCGTAACTCGCGCGGCACCCGGTCACGGACTCAGCGCGGCGCGTACAACGGCGGCAGTGGATCGGGCGCGGTGGCTGCGGATGCGACGGGCGCGCGCGCCAGCTTGCGCCAGGTTTCGCGCATGTGTGCAGGATCGGGTGCGACCGCCCCCGGTCGATAGAGCGCCGCGTCGAGAGCCCACAGCACCGGCGCGCAGTCGGCGGGCACGCGGGTCGCGAGTGCGCCGAGACTGCGCGGCGGTGTCGCTGGCCAGCGTCGTGCGGCCCAGTGCAACAAGGCATCGGCAATCGCCGGCAGGTCGCCGCGCGCGATGGCACCGTCGACGTGTGACTCGAGCGCGCTCGAGCTGCTCGCGACAGGGTCGGCGGACGGTGCGGCGTCGACGCGCGGCGCGGGCCGCAGCCACCACAGCACGAGCGTCGCAACCCAGCCGACGAGGGCAACGAGCGCGAGCGTCGCCCAGTAGTCGGGCGGACGAACGTCAGGCGGTGTTGCCGTGGGCGAGGGCACCGGCGACGCAAGCTCGGCATCGTCCGCCGCTGCGACGGGCGGCGGCGCCGGTGGTGGCGACAGGCCGGGCACGGCTGCGGCGATCAGCTCGTGCGCGGGGATCCGCGCGTATTCGAGTTCATCGGTGCCGGTGTTCCACCACGGTAACGCGAGCGCCGGCAGCGTCAGCCGCCCGGCAGCCGCCGGAATGATCGCGGTCTTGCGCTGGAGCACGGCGCTGTAGCCGGAAGGGGACTGCTGTTCGCTGGTCTGCGGCCGATCGGGGTAGAGCTTCGCGCCGGGGATTTCATCGCCGTCGAGCGGCGGCAACTGGCCGGCCGTCAGGCCGTCGGCCCACAGGTTCAGCGTGCGCGTCACCGGTTCACCGACTTTCGCCTCGGCGTCCGCCGGCTGCCATTCCGCGTGCAGGCTCAATTGCCGCGCCGGCAACCACGTCGCCCCTGCCGGGAACGACGGCGGGATCGCCCGCACGTCGAGATCGACCGGCCGCGACACGATGCGCTTCGTTGCGACGGGCTGCGCAAAGCTGTCGAACAGCGAGAAGCCGCGTTTGACGATCTGTGCGGTGACGACTGCCGGCTTGATCGTGACCTTGCCGCTCGCCTGCGGAAACAGCGCGAACTTGCGTTCGATCACTTCGTAGCGCTTGCCGTCGCGCGTGTCTTCATAGCGCTTGTCGGCGTCGAGCGGCTTGACGATCGCGTCGGTCGACACTTCGGGTTCCGACAGCGATGCGTTGCTGATCTCGTAGCGCTTCCACAGCCGCAGCCGGTAGATCACCTGCTGCTGCACATAGGGATTCGCCGGCGTCGCATCGACTTCGAGGAAGAGCCCGTCGTCGGCTTCCTGCGACGAGGTCGCGGCGGCGAACTCGAGCGCGCGCGGCGTGGTCACGAGCTTGCCGAACCTCACCGCCGGCACCGTCAACGGCGGGCCATGTTTCGGCAGCACCTCGACACGCCACACGGTGCTGCGCGAGCGTCGCCCGTTGATGATCTCGAGCGAGGTCTGCTGATTGCGCGAGAGAATCTCGAAATCCTCTTCGAGCGGGCGGAGATCCGGATCGGCATCGACGTCGCCGCGGGCTTCGAAGGCCAGGGTGAACGACTCGTTCGGCGGCGGTGGATCGGGATCGACATGCAGCTTCACCGACGGTGACGCGGCGACGACCGGTGACGTCATCGCCAGCGCCACGCACACTGCGACGCACAGCGTCAGCAACAGCTTCACCACGGCTCGGCACTCCCCGACTGATCGCCATACAGGCGTTGATACTGGTAGCGGAACTTGCGTCGCCACAGGCCACCCGGGTCGTCGGGCACCTGACGCAGCCACTGTTCGGCGGCGATCGCCTCTTCGCGCCGGCCGGCCGCGTCGTGCGCGGCATCGGCGGCATCGGCCTGCCGCGCATCGGCGTCGTCGCTCGCCGCCTCGCCGGTACCCTGGCCGTTTTGTCGCGCGTCGGCTTCGCGCGCCTGCGCCGCCTGTTCGGCGTCGCGTCGGCGTTTGCGCTCCGCTTCTTCTCGCGTGGACGGCGGCGCGGCGTCTTCGGCTTCGTCGCCGCTCTCACCGGCACGCGCATTCTCCTGCTGACCCTGACCGCTGCCCTGATCGCCGTCCTGCCGGCGTTGCCCGCCCTGGTTCTGCTGCTGCCCGGCTTCGTCGTCGCGAGGCGTCTCTTCTGGCGAGTCCCGTTCGCGAAGCAGATCTTCGATGAGCGTCTTGTTGTACTTCGCGTCATCGTGCGTCGGCGCTGCCTTCAGCGCGGCGTCGTAGGCCGCGAGCGCTTCGTCATAGCGACCTTCACGGGCGAACGCGTTGCCACGGTTGTACAGCGACTCCGCATCCTGGCGCCCGTCGAGTTCGCGCACGGCGGCCGCGTAATCGCCGGCGCGGTAGCGGGCCGCCGCGCGCCACGCGGGATCGGCATAACGGCGCGCCGCGGTCGCGTAGTCTTCGCGCTCGAACGCGCGCTGTCCCGCCTGATCGGGTGTGAACCACCAGTCGACGGCCGATGCCGGGCGCGGCACGCCGACGACGAACAGCACCGCGGCGACGAGCAGGCCGCGCCGGAATGCGAGGCCCGCAATGAACACGAGCGGGACCAGCAGCCACGGGCCGAGCTCATGCCATTGCTCGGTCTGCCGCCGCGCGGCGCTCTCGACTTCGCCCGTCTCACGCTGATCGAGGAAGCGTGACAGCGCCTCGACGTCGCGCGCGTCCGGGGCGAGCGTCGCGTAATGCCCGTGCCCGTCGCGTGCGACGCCGGCGAGTGCATCGGCATCGAGACGCGCGACGACGATCTGACCGTCGCCCTGCTTGATGAAGCCGCCGTCGGCGTCGGGCACCGGCGCGCCGGCCGGCGTGCCGGCGCCGAGGATGCTCAGCCGCACGTCGCGATCGGCGAGCAGTTCATGGATCCGCGCGCGCTGTGCCGCGGGCACGTCGTCGGTCACCAGCAGCACATCGCCGCGCGGATAGCCGGCCTGATCGATCAGCATCAGCGCCGCCTCGACTGCCGCTGCGGCATCCGTGCCCTGGCTCGGCATCAGCGCCGGATCCATCACCGCAAGCTGTGCGACGATCGTGTTGACGTCGTCGGTCAGCGGCGTGACGACGAAGGCGCGATCGGTATAGACGACGAGTGCGGCCTGGCCGCGCTGCCGCGCGGCGAGCAGATCGCGGATCTTGTAGCGGGCGCGTTCGAGCCGGCTCGGTGCCACATCCTGCGCGCCCATCGAACGCGACAGATCGAGCAGCACGACGAGCGCCGCCTGTTCGCGGTAGACGGGCTGCGGCACGCGCTCCGCCGTCGGCCCGGCCAGGGCGAGCACACCGAGCACGCCGCCGAGTGCGAACGGCAGCAGCCGGCGACGCGCGACGCCTCGCAGCGTGACCATCATGTGCGGCAGCAGCGCCGCGTCGCAAAAGCGGGCGAGCACGTCGCGACTGCCGGCGCGCCGCCGCAGTCGCCAGCACAGCCAGGCGAGCGGCAACAGCAGCAGCAGCCACGCCGGCCGCAGGAAATGAAAGTCGGCGAGCCATGGGCCGGGCATGTCGCTCATGCGGCCCTCCGTGCATGACGCCACGCGAGGCCGCCGGCGAGCAGGACGGCGGCGGCGAGTGGCCATGGATACAGCGCGTGCACGGGCCGGAAATGCTCCTCGTCCCGCGCGACCGGCTCGAGGCGATCGAGCTCGGCGTAGATCTGTTCGAGATCGGCGACGTCGCGGGCGCGGAAGTAGCGTCCGCCGGTCTCCTTCGCGATCGTGCGCAGCGTGTCCTCGTCGAGATCCTGCGAGGGATTCACGCGGATCCGGCCGAACAGCTGGTTGACGACCATCTCGTCGGCCCCGATCCCGATCGTATAGATGCGCAGCCCCGCGCTCTGGGCTAGCTTCGCAGCGCGCAACGGATCGATCTGGCCCGAGGTGTTCGCGCCGTCGGTCATCAGGATGATCGTCTTCACCGGCGCGTCCTGATCGCGCAGGCGCTTCGCGGCGAGCCCGATCGCGTCGCCGATCGCGGTGCTGCGTCCGGCAAGGCCGATCTCCGTTTCCTCGAGCATCTGCACGACGGTCGCACGATCGAAGCTCAGCGGCACGTTCAGATACGCCTGCTCGCCGAACAGCACGAGGCCGACGCGGTCGCCGGTGCGGCGCTCGATGAATTCGCGCGCGACTTTCTTCAGCGCGGTCAGGCGATCGACGGGCTCGTCGTTCAGCAGGAAGTCCTTCACCTGCATGCTCTCGGACAGGTCGATCACGAGCATCAGATCACGCCCCGAAGCGGTGACACCGATCGGCTGGGCGAGCCAGCGCGGGTTCGCGCTCGCGACGACGAGCAGCGCCCAGGCCGCGAGTGCGAACCCCTGCACGGCCGAGGCCCGCAACCGCGGTGCCGCCGCGACGGTCCCGAAATCCGCGATATCGGGCACGCGCAGCGCGGCGTCGTGACGGTGTGTCGCGGCGTCGAGCAGCCGCCGTGCGAGCCATGGCAGCGGCAGCGCGGCGAACATCCAGGGCCACGCGAATTCAAACATCGGCGACGGCCCCGACCGTCGGCGCGGCGAGTTCGCGCCGGCGCCGTGCTGACGTCGGCAGCGCGCGGATCCAGCGCTCGAGGGCGCCGAGCAGCGCGGCGGCGTCGGCCTCGACACGTGTCGCATACGGCGCGCGCAGCAGTGTCTCACCGAGTTCGGGAGCGTCGAAGCCCGGCGCGATCGCACGCACGCGCGCGAGCCAGGCCGGGC
>JADZCB010000247.1 GCA_020851775.1 Gammaproteobacteria bacterium | reverse complement strand
GAACGCAATGCGGGTTCTCGCAGCGCATCGGTCGATTCTGGACCGGGGGGCGGCGCTGCTGCTGGAGAAGGAAACGCTGGACGAACAGAATCTGCGCGAGTTGACAGGCGCGGTCGGGTCTCCGGAGAGTGCGGAGCAGCCGGCGCAGCGGCAAACCGCTTGAGCAGGCGTTTCCCGGCACACCGGGTTCACCCTCGGCTTGACTTGTCGACACCGGTCAGATCCGGGCCGAGCGCTTACACGCCCATATTCCGACAAAAGGGATCTCATGACAAACAAGCGACGGCGAAGACGCATCTACGCGGAGCCTGATCCACTTGAACGCGAACTGGACAGGGCGCTGGAAGAGACCTTTCCAGCCAGCGATCCAATTGCTATTGACAGTGCCGACGTCCACGAAGAGCGGCGCCACAAAGCGCAGCGGGAATCGGCCGCCCGACGTTCTGATACGCGCACGACATCTCGCAGAGCCGAAGCCCATCCGGGCCCTATCCCCGCTCCATCCGCCGCCAAAAAGTAAGCCATGTTTGCCGGGCAGTGCGATTGTCTCCCCGGGTCCACGCTGCAAGGTGATCTCGGAATGCACCTCACCGGCGACGTCGACGCTTCATCCCGAACGGTGCGTCCCGAGATGGAAGACCTGCGTGCTGCCGCTCGGAAGTAGGCGAATGTCGTCTTTCACCTGAAGACGGACGGGTACGGCGTCGCTTTCGTGCGAGCGCACCTCGAGTGCACCGGCGGTGAGCTTCAGATCGAGCGTATGGCCGCGATATCGGATGCGCATATCGAGCCGCGTCATGGCGTCGGGCAAGCGGGGGCTGAACCTCAAGACGTCGCCTGTGATCTCAATCCCCGTGCAGACCCGCTGCACGAGATCGACCGTGCCGCCCATCGCGCCCAGATGCACGCCTTCGGCAGTCGTACCCTGCTGGATGTCCGCCACGTCGCTCTGGAGCGCCTCTGCAAAATACTTCTTCGCGCGCTTGCGGTCCGACCGTGCGAGCACCCAGGCATGAACTACTCGGCACAGCGTGGATCCGTGTGACGAGCGGCGATCGTAGTAGTCGACGTTTCGGGGTATCGCCTCGGGCGCCAGCTCGTATCCGAGGCGCCCGAAGAGCTCGCGAAGCTCGTCGGCCGAAAAGACGTAGAACAGCATGAGAACGTCGGCCTGCTTCGACGCCTTGTAGCGATTCGCGCTGTCGTTCTCCGCTTCGATTATGAGCTCCAGGCGCTGGATGTTTCCGTAGCGCAGACGGTAACGTTCCCAGTCCAGCTCCTCCAGCCGCTCGTAGCCTTCGAACTGGCTGATGATGCCGTCACCATGGAATGGCAGATACATTCTGCGGCTCACGTCGTCCCAGCGCGCCGTTTCGTCTGCAGTCAGCTGCAGCCGCTCTGCCAGTTCGGCCCGACGCAGGTCGGGCAGCAGCTCGAGGACGTCGAGCGCCCGACACAGCACCCACACCGCCATCACGTTGGTGTACGCGTTGTTGTCAAGGCCCGGCACGGGCGCGTCCGGGTAGGCCTCGTGGAATTCGTCGGGGCCCATCACGCCCCGAATCTCGTAGCGTCCACGACGCTCGTTGAACGTTGCGATGCTCGACCAGAAGCGCGCCACTTCGAGGATCCGTTCCGCGCCGAAATACTGCAGGAACTCGACATCGTGCGTGACCTGGAAGTACTGCCACCCGTTATAGGCGATCGCGGCGCTGACGTGACGCTGCCGGTACGAGTTGTCGGGAACCCATCGCTCCGAAAAAGGATTCAGGTTCACTTCCTGCGTCTGTTCCTGCCCGTCGCTCCCGCTCTGCCACGGAAACATCGCGCCTGCATAGCCAGCGGCTTTCGCCGCCTCGCGCGCTTCGTCGAGCCGCCGGTAGCGATACATCAGGAGCGAGCGCGTGATCTCCGGCATGCGGTAGTTCAGCGTCGGAAAAATGAAGAGTTCGTCCCAGAAGACGTGGCCTTCGTATGCCTCCCCGGTCCAGCCGCGAGCGGGAATGCCGATGTCGAGGCCGATCGAGTTGATCGATGCGCTTTCCAGCAGATGAAAGACGTTCAGCCTCAGCAGCATCGGCACATTCAGCGCGGAAGCACCGAGACTTGGGGCGAGGTGCACGTCGAAGCGTCGCCAGAGGTGTTGCCACGCCAGAGCGTGACGTGAGAAGACTGTACTGAAACGCCCGACCCGCTCGATTGCCTTGCACGCGGCCACGACGGGCTCGGAAATCGCGTGGTCGCGCGAGGTGTACAGCGCGACGATCTTCTCCAGAACGATCGATTCGCCCTGTGCGAGCTCGGCGTCCAGCTCCTGCGCCACATAGTCGCGCTCACCGATCGAACGTCGCTCCGACTCGACCAGGTTCTCGCCTACATACGCGCGCAGGCGCCTTGCCTGGGCCACCTTAAGTTTGGACTGAGAGGTCCGTACACAAAGATATACGCTGTCCTTTCCAGCGCTGCCGCTTGTGACCGGCTCGAGATGCTGCTTGTTGAACTTGCGGTAGAGCCTCGCGCCGTCGTTCACCACGCGACCGTCGATTCCAGAGCGGACGGTCAAACGTCCCGACCAGTTCTCGGCGGTGAACGTGAGCTCGAGGCCCGCGAGGTGCATCTCGGCCATCGATACGATTCGCCGTTCGACCAGCGTACTGCGGCGACCGGCAGGATCCTCGAAGCGGATGGTCCGCACGAGCACGCCCCGCCGCAGGTCGAGTTCCTGACGATACGAAAGTATTGTGACCTTGCGCAAATCAAACCAGTCACCGCTATCGATCGCAAGACCGAGCGCGAGCCAGTTCGGAAAATTGACGAGGCTTTCGTTCTCGACGGTGCGGCCCGCCACTGCTGTCTGAAGCCGGTTGTATCCGCCCGCCACATACGTGCCGGGGTAGTGGACTTCGTCCGCAGACGACCACGCCGCTGCGCCGCGAGCGGCGAAGTAACCGTTGCCCAGTGCGCACAGCGCTTCGCGCATCCCCTCGCGTTCGGGATCGAAATCTTCGTAAATGAACGACCACGCAGAGGGCGGTTCGGCCGAGATCCGGATCTGAGCGAGGCTCGTGACCACTACGTCCGCACCCGCTTCGCGCAGCGCCTGCGATTGGCCGACGTGATCGACGCCGATCACAAGTGCAAATCCGCCGGTGCGGCCGGCGGCAACTCCGGCAATGGCATCTTCCACGACCACCGTTCTGTCGCGACCGGAGCCTAGACGCCGCGCGGCCTCGAGGAACATGTCCGGCGCCGGCTTGCCGGCGAGGCGCAGTCGCTCCAGTTCGACGCCGTCGACGCGGGCATCGAAGAGTTGCGCGATGCCGGCGACTTCCAGCACGGTCTTGCAGTTCCGGCTCGACGACACCACGGCGAGCTTGATGTCCTGCGAGCGCAGCGCTTTGACGAGATCGACCGCCGCTTCGTAACGCTCGACGCCGTGCTCCTCGATGTGCCGGACGAAATAGGCGTCCTTTCGCCGAGCGAGCGCCTGCACGGTGTCGGCATCGTCCGCGTCCTGCGGGGTACCCAAGGGCAGGGCGATGCCCCGTGAAGCGAGAAAATCCGTGACGCCGTCGAGCCGCGGCTTGCCGTCGACGTGAAGCCGGTAATCGGTCTCGTCGTCGAACTGCACGAAAGCTTCGCCCGCGCGAGCCGCACGGCGATCGAGGAACTCGTCGAACAGCCTCTTCCAGGCGCCGGCGTGGACGCTCGCCGTATTGGTCAGCACGCCGTCGAGATCGAACAACACGGCGTCGTAGTCGCG
>JADZCB010000246.1 GCA_020851775.1 Gammaproteobacteria bacterium | reverse complement strand
CGACGCCGACACCGAGGTGATAACGCCCGCCCGAGACCACGTCGAGCGTCGCCGCGAGCTTCGCCGCGAGTGCCGCCGGGTAGAGCGGCAGCAGCACAATCGTCGCCAGCAGGCGGATCCGGGTCGTCGCACCGGCGGCCGCGGCGAGCGAAATGAAGCTGTTCGTCGACGGGCCGTGAAAACTCACGTGTTCGCCGCAGCCGACGTAGTCGTAGCCGAGCGCTTCGAGCCGGCGTGCGTTGCCGGCCGCGTCCGCGATGCTGTGCAGTGCCATGCCGAACTCGATGCTCATGTGCTTCTCCCGCGCTGCGCCGGGGGCATCTTCGCATGCCGCGGTCGATTGCAGTGCCCGGGCGGGCTTTCGATAATCCGGACTCGCCGGCGCCGGTGGGCAGCGCCTGCGGCATGTCGAACCACAGATCGAGGCAGCAGCGGTATGGACAGGCAGAAGATGATGGCGATGGCCGAGCGCGTGTATCGCGACATCGCGGGGGCGATGGCAACCGGGCTCGGTTACCTGGGCGCGCAGAGCGGCCTGTTCACGGCGATGAGCGGGCGTGGCCCGATGACGCTGGACGAGGTCGTCGCCGCGAGTGGCCTGGTCGCACGCTACGTCGAGGAATGGTTGAAAGGCATGGTCGCCGCCGGCTATCTCGACTACGACGCGGACGCGCACACGTTCACGCTGCCCGACGAGCACGCGTTCCTGCTCAGTTCGGAGGGCACCGATCATTACATGAGCGGCATGTTCGGCATGCCGCCGCCGTTGCTCGCGCAGGCGCCGCGGCTGCTGCGCGCGATGCGGGAAGGGGGTGGCGTGCCGTTCGGTGATTTCGCGCCCGAGTGTCGCCAGGCGATCGATGTGATGAACCGCGGCAACTACGCGGCGCGGCTCGTGGACTACTGGATTGCGCAGTTGCCGGCGACCTGTGCGACCCTCACGGCGGGCGGGCGCGTGCTCGACGTCGGCTGCGGACACGGCCACGCGGCGATTGCGCTGGCGAAGGGTTTTCCGGCGAGCGAGATTGTCGGCGTCGATCCCGACGCCGCCTCGATCGCAGAAGCGCGGGCCGCGGCGGCTGCGGCCGGTGTCACGGTGAAATTCGTGCACGCGACGCTCGACGCGATCCCGCTCGCGCCGCGTTTCGATCTGATCACCGTGTGCGATTCACTGCACGATCTGCCCGATCCGCTCGCGGTGCTGACGCAGATCCGCGCACGCCTCGCCGACACCGGCGCTCTGTTCGTGATCGAATTGAAAGTTTCGGATCGGCTCGAGGAGAATCGCCATCCGATCGCGACGATGTTCTACGGCTTCAGCATGTTTCATTGCCTCACGCAGTCGCTCGCGCACGACGGCGCCGGCCTCGGCGCCTGCCTCGGACCGACGAAGACGCTGGCGCTGTTCGAGCAGGCAGGCTTTTCACGGGCCGACGTGCTCACGATCAAGAGTCCGACGAATCTGTTCTACGTGGCGCGGCCCTGAGCGCCGGTGCATGGGCGTCACGCCATGCGTAAGAGTCGGACGCGAGGCCGGCAATTGCCAGATTTCCCGTGTTGCGGCACCCTCGTTCGAAACGGCGGATACCGGGGCATGTGCCGGCCCCGCCGATGTCACCGCCCACTGACCTGCCGCCGCGCGGCCCAGCTCGAGGATCTTGCCGATGACGCCTCCGAATCTCGTCGAGTACGGTTTCGACGCCGACTACCAGGCCGTCTACGACATGGCGTGGCGCTATGCCCGCGAGAATCTCCATGCGCTCGCCCCGCGCATGGATCGCGAAGACTGGTTCCCGGAGGCTGAATTCCGCGCCATGGCCGAGGCCGGCCTGCTCGGCGTGACGGTGCCGACCGAGTACGGGGGCGCCGGCCTGGACGTGCTTGCGCAAGGTTTCATCTGCGAGGCGGTGTCGTACTGGAATCACGGCCTGGCGGGCTCGCTGCTCGCGAGCGACAATCTCTGTCTCGACAATCTCGTGCGCAACGCCAATGCCGAACAGAA
Source organism: Gammaproteobacteria bacterium (assembly GCA_020851775.1). GTDB lineage: Bacteria > Pseudomonadota > Gammaproteobacteria. Next base: position 2,294 of record JADZCB010000246.1, on the reverse strand, counting down.
GGCGCGGTACCTGCCGTTGTTCTGCACGGGCCGCGCGATCGGTGCGCTCGGCATGACGGAGCCCGGCGCCGGCTCGGACGCGCTGGGCAGTATGGCGACGCGTGCGACGCGCGACGGCGATCACTACGTGTTGAACGGCCGCAAGCTCTTCATCACCAACGGTCCCGTCGCCGACGTGCTGCTCGTCTACGCGAAAACCGCCCCCGAACGCCGCACGCACGGCATTTCCGCCTTCATCGTCGAGAAGACCTTCCCCGGTTTCCGCGTCGCGCAACACCTCGACAAGATGGGCTGGCGCGGCAGCCCGACCGGTGAACTGGTGTTCGACGACGTGCGCGTGCCGGTCGCGAACCGTGTCGGTGAAGAAAACGGCGGCGCCGGCATCATGATGAGCGGGCTCGACGTCGAGCGCGTGATTGGCGCCTTCTATGGTGTCGGTCTCGCCCAGCGGGCGCTCGATATCGCCGTCGAATACGCGACCGTGCGCCGGCAGTTCGAACGTCCGATCGGCGACTTCCAGATGGTGCAGACCATGCTCGCGGACATGTACGCCGACGTCGCCACCATGCGCGCATTGGCCTACCAGGTCGGACGCGAAGTCGCGCATCTGCCGCCGGGTGCCGCCGGCCGCGGCGTCGTCCACAAACGCTCGGCTGCGGCGATCCTGCACGCGGGCCGTGCGTGCATGCGCGTACTCGATCTCGCCGTGCAGATTCACGGTGGCATGGGCTTCATGAACGAATCGGAGGTCAATCGGCTCTATCGCAGCGGCAAGGTGCTCGAGATCGGCGCCGGCACGACGCAGGTGCGCCAGATGATCGTCGCCGCCGAACTGCTGAAGGAAGCGGCGGGGCGCTGAACGCAGGAGGCGTTCGCACGCGCTCGAAGCAGGGCCGCGGCGCCGATAGCCAGGCGCACGCGCGGCCCGCTAACATCCGTCGTCCGTCCTGTTTCCGAGGAAGCGTCCCATGCAACCGTTGAACGGCATTCGCATCGTCGAAGTCACGACCAACGCCTCCGGGCCGATGGCGACGGGCATCCTCGCCGATCAGGGCGCCGACGTGATCCGGCTCGAGACCCTCGGCGTCGGCGATCCCTCGCGACACGTCGGTGGCTCACGCGGCGGCGTGACCGGCTACAGCGCCTACATGAACCGCAACAAGCGCTCGATGGCCGTCGATCTGAAGAACCCGGTATTGCGGGCGCCGCTGTACCGGCTGATCGGCACCGCCGACGTCTTCGTGCAGAACTCGCGGCCCGGCGCGCTCGATCGTTCGGGCTTCGGCTACGAGGCGCTGCACGCGCAATTCCCGGATCTGATCTACGTGTCGATCTCGGGCTTCGGCGCGACCGGTCCGGCCGCCCACCAGCGCGTCTACGATCCCGTGATCCAGAGCGTCGCCGGCTTCGCCGCGGCCCAGAGCACCCACGGCGTGCCCGATCTCGTGAAGACGGTGGCGAGCGACAAGGTCGCGGCGCTGACTGCGGCACAGGCGATCTCGGCGGCGCTGCTCGCGCGTGCGCGCGGCCAGGCGCGCGGTCAGCACGTCGAACTGTCGATGCTCGATGCGAGCCTCGCCTTCCTGTGGCCCGAGGTCTACTGGAACCACAGTTTCGTCGGCGATGACGGGTTCACACCGAAGCCGCTGATCGCGAGCTTCTACCGGTTGCTGCCGACCCTGGATGGCTACGTGACGATGATCGTCGTCGGCGACGACGAGTTCAAAGGCGCTTGCGACGGCCTCGATCTGCCGGCGCTGTTTCATGATCTGCGTTTCCCGACGCTGTCCGAACGCTTCGCGCGCTACGAAGAACTGTTCGCCGAATTCGAAGTCGGAACGCGCCGGCTGTCGACGGCCGAAGTCGTCGCCCGCATGGACGCGAACGGCGTGCCTTGCGCGAAGGTCAACACCTTCGACGAAGTGCTCGACGACCCGCGCGTGACGCACGGGCACAGCATCATCGAATACGAACATCCCGAGGCCGGGCGCTTGCGGCAGGCACGGCCGGCGGCGATCTTCGACGGCGAACGGCTCGGGGTGCGACGTCCGTCGCCGACTCTCGGCCAGCACACCGATGAACTGCTCGCATCGGTCGGTTGTTCGGCGGCGGAGATAGCGGCGCTGCGCGCGGTTGGCGCAGTGGGTTAGCAGGCTGCTAACGCAAGCGCGCCCGCGCGACGAGCCCGATACCGCCGAGGATCAAAAGCCCGCTGACCGCGAGGCGCGGGCTCAGTGCTTCGCCGAGGACGAGGACTCCGCCGAGGGCGGCGAGGAGCGGCACCGACAGTTGGG
>JADZCB010000245.1 GCA_020851775.1 Gammaproteobacteria bacterium | reverse complement strand
CTCCATGTCTCTCCCGAGCAAGGCGTCGCGGTGGGCACGGCCCACTCTTTTCCCTCTCGGTGTTCTCGGTGTTCCCGGTGGCAAACAAGCGACGCGCACGGCGGCGTCGGCGCGTCACCAGGCCGTCAGACCGCCGTCGAGCGCGAGGCCCTGGCCGTTGACGAACGAGGATTCGTCGCTGCACAGCCAGGCGATCGCGAGGCCGATCTCCTCGGGCTCGCCGAGCCGTTTCATCGGGCTCGCATTGACCAGCGCCGCGCGCAGGCTCGGCTTGTCGGCGAGCATGCGCTGGACCATGGCGGTGTTCGTGTAACTGGGGCACACCGCATTCACGCGGATGCCCCGCGTCGCGTATTCGATCGCCGCGGAACGCGTGAGCCCCAGCACACCGTGCTTGCTTGCGGCGTAGCCTGCGAGCGTCGGCGCGCCGCCGAGTCCCGCCACCGACGCGACGTTGACGATCACGCCGCCGCCCTGTGCGAGCATCTGCTTGAGTTCGTGCTTCATGCACAGATAGGCACCTTTGAGATTCACCGCGATCGCGCGATCGAATTCGGCGTCGTCGTGCTCCGCGAGTTTCGCATTGCGCGTCTCGATGCCCGCGTTGTTGACCGCGCAATCCAGACGATCGTACGCCGCGAGCGTCGCCGCGATCAGCGCCTGCACACTCGCCGGATCGGTGACGTCGCAGTGCATGCCGTGCACATCGAGCCCGAGCGCCCGGAAATCGGTGACGACGCCATCGAGGCGCGCGGCATCGACATCGGACAGCATCAGCCGTGCGCCGACGCTCGCCAACGCCTGCGCCGCCGCGAGGCCGATACCGCCGGCAGCGCCGGTGACGAGGCAGATTTTCCCGGCCAGGGAGTTGGCACTGGACGGCCTCATGCGAGATAACCGCCATCGACCGTGATGTACGTGCCGGTGGTATAGGACGCGGCATCTGACACCAGGTACAGCACGGCGCCCGCCATCTCTTCCGGCTCGGCCGAACGGTTCAGCGGCGTGCGGGCACGCGCCGGCCCGAGGAAGGACTCGTCGTCGTGCAGCGCCTGCGCGAATTTCGTCTTCGTCACCCCTGGTACCAGCGCGTTGCAGCGGATGTTGAACTGCCCGCACTCGTTGGCGAAGGCCTGCGTCATGTTCAGAATCGCGGCCTTGGTCATCGAATAGACGGCCTGCTTGTCACCCGGTGTCAGCGCATTCGCCGACGATACGTTGACGATGCTGCCGCCGCCCTGCGCCCGCATGCGCTTCGCGGCCTCGACCGACATGTAGAAATAGCCGCGCAGATTCACCTCGACCGTTTTTTCAAACGCCGATACGGGCGTGTCGAGGATGTGCCCGTAGTAGGGATTCGCCGCCGCGTTGTTTACGAGAATGTCGAGGCGGCCATGGCGCGCGTCGATTTCCTGATACGTGCGCTCGATCTGTTCGAGATCGCCGATGTGGCAGGCCAACGCGTCCGCCTTGCCGCCGGCCGCGCGAATGGCGTCCACGACCGCCTGGCAGCCGTCGATCCTGCGGCTCGTGACGAGTACGTGCGCGCCGTATTCAGCGAGCCGGCGGGCGATGGCCTCGCCGATGCCGCGGCTCGCGCCTGCGACCAGCGCCACGCGGCCGTCGAGATTGAAATGATCACGTGACATGAAGTCTGTCCTCGGGTTGACGTCTCTTGAACTCAGAATGCCGCCGTCCTGCGCGGAGCGGACGCCGGTCAGCCACCGGCACAGCGCGAAGTGCGGCCGTGCTTGTCGTGCGCATGTGTGCCGGCGCCCCGCTGCGGGGAGCGGGCATTGCAGGGTCGGCGGCAACCGCGTTGGAGCCGACCCGCCGCATGCTGCCGCGGTTGCCCAATTCAGCACGCCGATATGCCAGTATTGAAGTCGATGATACAGCGCCCCCGCCGGATCGATCTCAATCTCTATCGCGTGTTCGACGCGATATACCAGGAAGGCAGCCTGACCCGGGCCGGCGAGGTGCTGCACCTCACGCAGCCCGCCGTCAGCAACGCACTCGCGCGCTTGCGCGCCGCCTATGACGATCCGCTGTTCGTGCGCACCGCGGGCGGCATGGTCGCCACCCCGGTCGCCGAAAGCATCGTCGCCGACATCCGCAGCGCGCTGCAGATGCTCGACGACTCGCTGCGGCCCGGCGAAGCCTTCGAGCCGCGCAAGGCCAAGCGGCGCTTCCGGCTGAGTGCCGGGGATCAGACGGCGGCGATGATCGCGCCGCGGCTGGTACGGGCTATCGCGGCTTGCGAATCGGCGATCGAAGTCGAGATCCTGCCGCTGCACCGTGAAGCCGTGCTGCACGAACTCGCCTCGGGCCAGATCGATTTCGCGCTCGATGCGATTCCGCTTTCCGATCCCCAGCTCCTGTCGATGGCCGTGCTGCAGGAGGAGATGGTCTGCGCCGTGCGCCAGGGTCACCCGGGCGTCGGGCGCCGCCTGACACTCGCCCAATACCTCGCGCTGTCGCACGTGCATGCGTCGAGCCGACGCAAGGGGCCGGGCCTGATCGATCTCGCGCTGCGCCGGCTCGGCAAGCAGCGACGTATCGTGCTCCGCCTGCCCTATCATCTCAGCCTGCCGCACATCGTCGCCGGCTCCGATCTCGCCGCGGCGATCCCGCGCTCGCTGGCACTGGCCCACGCGCTGCACGCCGTGCCGCTGCCGTTCGCGACGCCGCCGGCGGAAATTTTCGCGTTCTGGCACAAGAGCGCCAACCTCGACCGCGGCAATCAGTGGTTTCGCGACCTCCTGGCCCGCTGCCGCGACGGCTGAGCGGGGGCCAGGTACCGGTCTGCATCAGCGATGTCTATAACAGTCCATCACGCGAATTGATTGGACTTATTTCCGGTGCCGTCATCAGAATGCCGCCACAGGGCGAGGGCCGTCCCGGCCCCGCCTCCCCACCCCCGATGGTCCCGAGCAGGACGAGGAGAGCCTGATGAACTTCGAGTACAACGAAAAGACGAAGCGCCTCCAGGCCGCGGTCGCCGCGTTCATGGAAGAACACGTCTATCCGAACGAGGAACGCATCATCCAGCAGATCGCGGACGGTGATCGCTGGCAGCCGGCACCGCTGCACGAGGAACTGAAAGCCAAGGCGAAAGCGCAGGGTCTGTGGAACCTGTTCCTGCCGGAGAGCGAGCGCGGTGCCGGATTGACCAATCTCGAGTACGCGCCGTTGTGCGAGGAGATGGGCCGGTCGCTGCTTGCGCCCGAAATCTTCAACTGTTCAGCGCCGGACACCGGCAACATGGAAGTGCTCGAGCGCTACGGCGCGCCGGAGCACAAGGAACAATGGCTGAAGCCGCTCCTCGCCGGCGAGATCCGTTCGTCCTTCGCGATGACGGAGCCCGAAGTCGCATCGTCGGACGCGACGAACATCGAGACCCGGATCACCCGCGATGGCGACGAGTACGTCATCAACGGGCGCAAGTGGTATACGAGCGGCGCGCTCGATCCCCGCTGCCGGATCATGATCGTCATGGGCAAGACCGATCCCGACAACCCGAATCGCCATCGCCAGCAATCGCAGATCCTGGTACCGCTGCCGTGGCCGGGCGTGATAGTGAAGCGCATGCATCCGGTGTTCGGGTTCGACGACGCGCCGCACGGCCATCCCGAAGTGATTTTCGACAACGTACGGGTACCGGTCAGCAACATGCTGCTCGGCGAAGGTCGTGGCTTCGAAATCGCACAGGGCCGCCTCGGCCCCGGCCGCATCCACCACTGCATGCGCCTCATCGGCTCGGCCGAGCGCGCGCTCGAACGCATGATCCGGCGTCTGAAGCTGCGCAAGGCATTCGGCAAGGCGGTGTCCGACCAGACCGTGTGGCAGGAGCGCATCGCGGAATCGCGGATCAGGATCGATCAGGCCCGGCTGCTGACGCTCAATGCGGCATACCGGATGGACACGGTAGGCAACAAGGCGGCCCTGAAGGAGATCGGCATGATCAAGGTCGCAGTGCCGAACATGGCCTGCCAGGTCATCGACTGGGCGATCCAGGCCTTCGGGGCCGCGGGCGTGTCGTCGGAATACGGGCTCTCCCACCAATATGCGAACGCGCGCCTCATCCGCATCGCCGACGGCCCGGATGAAGTGCATCGCAACCAGATCGCGCGCCTCGAGATGAAGGCCTACGGTGACGATGAGCGCAGCCGACGCGGCGGGAATGCCTACGTCGCGCCGCGTGAGACGGGTCCTGGCCTCAATCGGGTGCCGCGCTTCGTTTCCTGATCGCGCCCGGACGCTTCGCACAGCGGCCTCCCCGCCGGCACGGTGAAGGCCGATGCGCGCGAAGTTTCCCGACCAGTCGAACACGGCTACCCCGCCACCGGGCCCGCGACGGCGGCGGGGTCGTGATGTACGAACCCGCGATGAACCCGTTTCCTCCGCCGCTACGATGAATGTCCCGCGCTACGCCGGCTGGACGGTCGTCGCCGCGGCATTTGCGATCCTCTTCCTCGCTTACGGGCTGCAATTCAGCTACGGACTCTTCGTCACGCCGATGGCCGCCGATCTCGGGCTTTCACGGGCCGAGACCGCGCTGCCCTATTCCGCCTACGTCTTTGGCTACATGACGCTGAGCCTCGTCACGGGGCCGGCGACCGATCGCCATGGACCGCGGCTCGTGATCGCGATTGGCGCGGCGCTGCTGGGGCTCGGCTGGGGACTTTGCGCCTTCGTCACCGCAGGGTGGCAGACTTACGTGACGCTCGGTGTGATTGGTGCCCTCGGCATGAGCGTGACCTGGGTCCCCTGCAACGCGACCGTCGCGCGCTGGTTCGTACGCCGACGCGGCACGGCGGTCGGACTTGCGTCCGCCGGTACGAGCGTCGGCAACTTCTGCGTACCGCCGCTCGCCGCGCTGTCGATCGCGTACTGGGGTTGGCGTCCTGCGCTCCTGGTGCTCGCCGTCGGCTGCGCAGGATTGATGATGATCGCCGCGCTTTTCATGCGTCGCGACCCCGAATCCTGCGGCTTGCAGCCCGACGGCGATCCGACGCCGCCGCTCGTCGTGCCGGTGACCGGCATGACACTGAAACAGGCGGTGCGCACCGACGCATTCATTCTGCTGACGACGGTCTACGTCCTGACCTGGCTCGCGGTGTTCGTGCCGTTCGTGCATGCGGTCGCGATGGCGGAGGATCTCGGCTTCTCGAAGCTCGCAGGGGCGAGCGTGCTGAGCGCGATCGGGATCGGTGGCATCGTCGGACGCCTCGGCGCTGGACTGTTGCTCGATCACGCCGGGGCCGAGGTTTCGCTGGTCACGATCTTCGGCTTGCAGGTCGCGAGCTTCGTCGCCTTCGCCATCGCGACGACGTTGCCGCTGCTGTGGTGCGCGGCCGCGCTGTTCGGTCTCGCGTACGGCGGCGGCGTGACCATCCTGGCGCCGATCTGCTCCCAGGTGTTCGGTCGCGCCCACGTCGCCGCGATCGTCGGTACGCTGTTCGCGCTGACCGCCCTGCCCTGCGCCCTCGGCCCGTGGCTCGCGGGCTGGCTGTTCGACCTCACCGGCAGTTATCAGCCGGTGCTGCTGCTGTCCGCGGCCGTCAACGTGCTCGCACTGTTGCTGAGCCTCTTGTTCGGGCGTGCCGTGCGCGCCTCGCCGGGTCGAATGGCCACCGTGCGCTGACGGCAAGCCGAAGTCGCACATCGCGCTGTCGTGGGGCAGCACGGAGAGCGGATCACGTCATTGACATTGCGCGGGAACGGAAACGGGAGCGGGGCAACTGTGGGAACGTCACACTCATGTGACACTCGACAGGCGGTACGCAGGTCCGGACCGGCGCCCGACGCGCCGGTTCAGAAAAAATCCAGCGTGGATTTCTGCAGCGCTTTGCTGAACTGCGATCAAGCGCCGGATCAATCCTCCAGGCGAAACCCTATCTTGATCGTCACTTGCCAGTGCTCCAGTTTGCCGTCGCGGATGTAGCCGCGCGACTCGACGACTTCGAACCAGTCCATGTTCTTGACGGTCAAGGCCGCTTTGGCAATCGCGTTCTTCACTGCTTGATCCGAGCTTTGCTTGGAGCTTCCGGTCACTTCGATTTTCTTGTAGACATGCTCACTCATGGCACCCTCCGCACCGCTATTTAGCGATTGGCTAAAGTATAGTCGGCCATCCTGAGGATTGTGCACGGACGAGACGTCGAGCTGCGGGAGGGCTGCGGGGACACCCGCTCATTACATCGACCATCGACACGCTGCCGAACGGCACAGGTGGCGAGGGGTGCAAGGACAGTCCGTCGGACACCGGCTGTATCTGCGACTCAATGCGCAGCGATCAGCCGTTCAGACAGAGTTCTTGACGACTGCGACGACGTCGCGGCGCGAAGCGGGCAGCGTTACCGCATCGACGAGCGTTGTACGCGTCGGTTCGCCGACAAGGCGCCGATGACACGAAGGCGGGCGGAAGCTGCGCGCTGACCGAACAGCGGCCGCGGATGTCAGCGCTTGTCGCTTCGATCAACCGGAACAGTGGTTATCCCCTGTTTTGGGACTTCGGCGCACGTTTGCACGAGCCGCGGAACGGCCGGCACTGGATCGGATGCTTACCCTGCAACAGGAGTGCAGTGCAATGAATGCGATGTCACCTCTGCGCGCTCTCGGCCTTGCCCTGGTGTTACTTTGTTAGCACCCGGCACACGCAGCGGCGCTGTCGGATCTCGTGTCGAACGGTTCGATGAATTTCCTCGCTGGCAAACCAGCGGACTGAACGCTGCTCACTCCATCCGGCGAGTTATGGAACACCTTCGATCCCGGTAATTTGAGCACGGACGGCGGCAGCTATTTCGGCATCCAGGATCTCGATGCCTTCGCCCCGCGACAGAACGCGCGCGGACTGTCGCAGGAGATCGCGGGACTCGTTGTCGGCACCCGCTACGCGCTGACTTTCGAATCGAACGAAAGGCACACGAATCCCAACTTCCTCGCGCAGTGGCAAGTGATCTTTGGTGGCGAGACGCAGTTCAGCACCCTGACCAACACGGCCTGGGTCACCGACGTCATGCATTTCACTGCCACCAACACTACGCAGACGCTGCAATTCGTTGCGACCAAAAATTACGCCGCACTGTTTCCGTGGATCGACCGGACGTTCGGCACACACCACCTGCCCGCGACACAATACCCACGGCGCTACGGGATCGACATGCCGATGCCAACCGTTCTGGGTGCTCAATTGCTTCTGCCGCTGCGGCCGGGCAGGAACAGCGCTGGACGCGTGCCTGGTTGAGCGAATCTGGCCGTGTCAGCAGCATCTGCGTCGCCCGATGACTGAGCAACGAAGCTGCCGACTCAACGCTCATCCTACGCGGTTTTCGTGTTCTCCGTCGCCGCGCGCAGCCCCACTCGCCCCCTGGCTCAAGGAAACAGCCTGGTCGTCGTCCACCCGTCGTCACTGCGCTTGTACAAGGTGCGATCGTGCAGGCGGAACGGCCGCTCTTCCCAGAACTCTATTGCGTCAGGCACTACGCGAAACCCCGACCAGAACGGCGGGCGCGGCACTTTGCCTATGCCGTAGAGCAGACCATATTTTGCGACTCTGGACTCGAGCTCGAAGCGCGTCTTCAGCGGCTGCGACTGCTGCGAGGCCCACGCACCGATCTGCGAGTCCTTCGGACGGCTCGCGAAGTACGCATCGGCTTCCTCGCTGCTGACGGGTTCGATGCGGCCTTCGACGCGCACTTGGCGATCGAGTGACTTCCAGTGGAAGCATAGGGCAGCATAGGCCCGTTCGCGCAATTCCCGCCCCTTGCGGCTGTCGAGATTGGTGTAGAACACGAAACCGCGTTCGTCGAAGCCGCGCAACAGAAGCATGCGCACGGACGGTCGGCCTTGTGCATCGACAGTCGCGACCGACATCGCACTCGGATTGTTCGGCTCGCGCGCTTCAGCTTCGGCGAGCCAGGTAGCGAAACGCTCGAAGGGTTCTTCCATGCCGACGGCTACCTCGTGCCTCGAGCCGAATCCGGTTCAGGCAAACGGATGACGCAGCACGATGGTCTGCGCGCGATCGGGACCGGTCGAAATGATGTCGATCGGACATTCGGTCAATTCAGCGATGCGCGTCAGGTAGCAGCGGGCATTCGCCGGCAGCGCGTCATAGTCAGTGATGCCGAACGTCGGTTCGTGCCAGCCCGGCAGGGATTCGTAGACGGGCTGTACCTCGGCCATCGCCTCTGCGCCGAAAGGCGCCGAGAAAATGCCACCATCCGGTGCGCGATAACCGACACAGACGCGGATTTCGTCGATGCCGTCGAGCACGTCGAGCTTGGTGACACACAGACCCGAAATGCCGTTGGTGATACGCGAACGACGCAGCGCGACGGCATCGAACCAGCCGCAACGGCGCGGCCGGCCGGTCGTCGCACCGAACTCGTGACCGCGCGTCGCGAGATGTTGTCCGAGTTCGTCGAAAAGCTCGGTCGGGAACGGGCCGCCGCCGACGCGCGTGGTGTAGGCCTTGGTGATCCCCAGCACATAGTCGATGCAACGTGGGCTCGCGCCGCTGCCCGTCGCGGCATAACCTGCCGTCGTGTTCGACGAGGTCACGTACGGATACGTGCCGTGATCGATGTCGAGGAGGCTGCCCTGTGCCCCTTCGAACATCAGGTTCACGCCGGCCTGCTGCAGGCGATGGATCTCCTCGGTGACGTCGCCGACCATCGGTCCGATCTGCTCGGCGTAGGCCATCTGTTCGTCGAGAATCTGCTGGAAATCGAGTGTTTCGCCGCGGTAGTAATTCACCAGCACGAAATTGTGGTAATCGAGGACTTCGCCGAGCTTCGCCGCAAAACGTTCACGGTGCAGCAGATCGTCGACGCGCAGCGCGCGGCGGGCTGCCTTGTCTTCGTATGCGGGGCCGATGCCACGGCCGGTCGTCCCGATCGCCGCCGCACCGCGCGCTTTTTCGCGCGCCTGATCGATGGCCGCGTGATAGGGCAGTATCAGCGTCGCCGCCGGGCTCAGCATCATGCGCTCTCGCGCCGGCACGCCGCGCGACTCGAGCATCAGAATCTCGTCCATCAATGCTTTCGGCGACACCACGACACCGTTGCCGATCAGGCAACGGACACCGTCGCGCAGCACACCGGACGGAATCAGATGCAGCACCGTCTTCTCGCCCCCGACGACGACGGTATGGCCGGCATTGTGACCGCCCTGGAAGCGAACCACCGCACCCGCACGGTCGGTCAGCATGTCGACGACCTTGCCCTTGCCCTCGTCGCCCCACTGCGCGCCGATCACCACGACCGATTTGCTCACGTCACTGCCCTCTGTCCTCGTTGTCATGCCGACGGCACCGCCGCAGGCTGCATCTCGACTATCTGCCATTGGTCGTCCACACGGCACAGCTCGCGCGTGCAACCCAGATCCTTGCCCCCACCCGTCTGACCGGGCAGCGACTGGATCACCGTTTCACCGCTGGCGCGCGCCGCTGCAATGGCGGCGAGCAGATCCGGCGTGCTGCCCGCCGGCGCGAAAACCGGCGCCGCAGGCGACACCGTCGGCGCGAGCGCTGCGAGCATTTTGAGATCGGTGCTGAAACCGGTCGCCGGTCGCGGTCGTCCTGCCCGCCCCCCGCCGAACTGGAGTCCGATGTCGTCGTAACGCCCGCCCCGCGCGATGGCGCGACCGACGCGCGGCGTGTAGGCCGCGAACATCACGCCGGTGTGATAGTGATAACCGCGCAGTTCGGCGAGATCGACGTGGAGATCGAGAGTCGGGCAACGGCTGCGAAGGAGATCGACCAGGCGTTCGAATCCGGCGAGCGCGGCGCGTACTTCGGCAGGTGCGGACGCAAATGTGCGCGCCGCGGTCGCGATGATCTCCGGGCCACCATTGTGCGCGAGCAGCGCGCGCAGCCAGCCGGCAACAGCGTCGGTGATCCCGGCATCGCGACAGGCCGCAGCGAGTTCGTCGGGTGACTTCAGCAACAGCGCATCCAGCACGCGGGCGCGCCCCGCCGCATCGAGACACGCCGCGTCGACGAGGCTCTTGAACACGCCCATGTGGCCGAGTTCGAGCGTGACGTCGGTGATGCCCGCAGCGCCCAGCGTCTCGATCAGCAGGCAGATCACTTCGACGTCGCTCTCGATGCCGGCATGCCCATACAGTTCGGCACCGATCTGCAGCGGGTTGCGCGAACCGGCGAATTTGTCCGGACGCGTATGGAGCACGGGCCCGATGTAGCACAGGCGCTGCGGCAGGTCAGTCAGCAGACGATGCGCGTCGATGCGCGCGACCTGCGGTGTCATGTCGGCCGGAATGCCCATCAAGCGACCACTGATCTGATCGGTCAGCTTGAAGGTCTGCAATTCGAGATCCTCGCCGAGACCGGACAACAGCGAATCGAGGAATTCGACCAGCGGAGGCATGCACAGCCGATAACCCCAGCCTGTCATCGTATCGATGACGCGACGGCGCAGGCGTTCGACTTCGGCGGCGAACGGCGGGACGATTTCGTCGACCCCGTCCGGCAGCAGCCAGCGACTGTCACCGTGCATCGAACCGCTCACGGCCATGGTTCATCTCACGAGATAGAGGGTCACGAGGCCGATGATCATGCTGACGAGCCCGAGCCCACGCAAGCTCACATCCGGCATCCCGATCACGTGCGACATCATCTGCCGATACCGCGCCGGGCTCAGGAACGGCAGGATGCCTTCGAACACGAACACGAGCGCGGTCGCCGCCATCAGGTCCTGCCACATCGCGCTGCGCGTCGCCTTCAACGACGCGACGGGTCGTTGAAGTACTTGAAGAAATCCGAATCCGGTTTGAGCAACAGCACATCGTCCTTGTCACGGAAACTGCTGCGATATGCGCTGAGGCTGCGATAAAACTCGTAGAACTCGCGATCGCGGTCGTAGGCCTGCGCGTAGATCTGCGCCGATCGGCCGTCACCTTCGCCGCGCAGCGTCTCCGCATCCCGATAGGCCTCGGCACTGATCACCGTCGCCTGGCGGTCGGAGTCGGCGCGGATGCGCGTCGCCTCCTTTTCGCCGCGCGCACGCAGTTCACGTGCGACGCGCGCACGCTCGGCGCGCATGCGTTCGTAGACGGCGCTCGACACCTCGGCCGGCAGATCGATACGCTTGATGCGGACGTCGACGATCTCGAGCCCGAGTTCCTCGCCCCGCTCATCGGCCGTCTTCTTGACGATTTCCATGATCTCGCCGCGCTCACCGGCGACGACCTCCTGGACCTTGCGCTTGCCGAATTCGACGCGCAACGCATCGTTGATCTTCTGGTAGACCAGAATGCCGGCACGCCGCTGGTCGCCACCGGTCGCGAGGTAGAACTTCACGACGTCGCGAATCTTCCAGCGCACGAAGGAGTCGACGATCACGTCCTTCTTCTCGCCGGTCAGGAAACGCGCGGCTTCGGCGTCCAGCGTCTGCAATCGCCCATCGAACTTCACGACGTTCTGCAACACCGGCACCATGAAATAGAGGCCCGGCGAGTAGTCGGCGCGCTTGATTTCGCCGAGTTGGAACAGGATCGCGCGCTCCTGTTCGAACACACGGAACATGCAGCCCCACGCAAGCAGCGCGATGGCGACGATCGACAGAATGATACGCGCGGCCATCAGCGGGCTCCTCGCAGGCGGGCGGCTTCGCGTTCGCGAGCATAGTCGGCAGGCGGAGGCACGTAGTTCTCGTTGCCGGGCTGCACGAGCGGCGCATCCGACTTCGGACTCGCCGCGCGAGCGCGTTCGATGATGCGATCGAGCGGCAGGTAAGTCAGATTGCCGCCGCCACCGTCGGTGATGATTTTTGTAGTATCGCGCAGCACTGTCTCGATCGTCTCGAGGTAGAGCCGCTCGCGCATCACCTCGGGCGCCTTCTCGTATTCGGTGAGCAGTTGCTCGAAGCGTCGGGCTTCACCTTCGGCGCGCGCCACCACCTGCTCCTTGTAGGCCTGGGCTTCGAGGCGAATGCGCGAGGCGTCGCCCTGGGCGCGCTCGACGACTTCGTTGCGATAGGCTTCGGCTTCGTTGATCTTGCGTTGTTCGTCCTCGCGCGACTTGATCGCGTCGTCATACGACGCCTTGACCTCTTCCGGCGGATTGGCGGACTGCATGTTCACGCTGGTGATCGCGATGCCCGTCCGGTAGTTGTCGAGCATCTCCTGCATCAGGGTCTGCGCCTTGATCGCGACGTCGGCGCGGCCTTCACCGATCACGAAATCGAAGGTGCTCGCCCCGATGATGTCGCGAATCGCGCTCTCCGCCGCGCGCTGTACCGATTCGTCCGGGTCGGCGACCCGCAGCAGGTAGTCCTCGACGTTGTTGATCCGGTACTGCACGGCGATCTGGAGGTCAACGATGTTCTCGTCACGCGTCAGCATCGTCGCATCGAGCGTGAAGGCACGAATCTGATCGATGTTCACCCGGATCACGTTTTCGATCGGGCGCGGGAAACGGATGTGGGGGCCCGGCTGCAAGGTCGCCACGTGCTTGCCGAAACGCAGCACCACGCCGCGCTCCGGCGGCTCGATTTTCCAGAACATCTCGACAGCGAGCAGCGCGACGAGGACGAAACCGCCGATGATCCACACCACGGCCGGGGTTTCACCGTTGCCGGAGGCAGGCCGCTGACGATTGCCGCGCGAACCGCCGCCGAACAGGCCACCGAGCTTCTGCTGCATCTTGCGCACGACTTCGTCGAGGTCGGGCGGACCCTGTTCGTTGCGCCGGCCGCCCCACGGGTCGCGGTCGTTGTTGTTCGAATCGTTCCAGGCCATGACGGAAATGTCTCGGATGGGGAAAAGGCGCGGCGTGTCCGCTGGATTGTAAGTGCGTTGAGTCGACGAGGGCAACGCGATGCAACAGACCCGCCGGACGCTCACGCGTCGGCGCGGGGCTCCTGCGTCGTGGCCGCTGCGTCCGGTGCGTATTCGTCCGCCGGCACCGGTGCGGGCAGCGGTCGTTGCGGAAACAGGCGCCCCCAGCGTCCGGGGCTCAGCGTGATGTCGAGTCGCCAACCACCCTCATCGAGCGGCTTTTCGTGCAGCACCGCGCCCATCTCGTAGAGTTGGGCGCGCAGGCGCCCGTCGGTCGGCGCGAGCATGATCCGCCGCGCGAGCTTCTCGAGATCGAGTCGCTCGGCAATCGCGGCGCGCAGCAGATCGAGGCCGGCGCCGCTGTGCGCCGAGACCCAGACGGCGATCGGCGTGCCGAGTTCGTCGCGTTCGATGCGCGGCTCGACATCGGTGCAGCGATCGATCTTGTTGTAGACCTCGAGCACCGGCGTGTCGCGCGCGCCGATACGCTCGAGCACGGCGACGACCTCCTCGCGCTTCGCGTCCATGTCGTCCGCGCTCGCGTCGATCACGTGCAGCAGCAGCGTCGCATCCTTGGTCTCGTCGAGTGTGGCGTGAAAGGCGGCGACGAGATCGGGCGGCAGATCGCGGATGAAGCCGACCGTATCGGACAGCAGTACCGGATGCTCGCCGGGCACGTTCATGCGCCGGAGCGTGGTGTCGAGCGTCGCGAAGAGCTGATCGGCGGCGTAGGTCTCGCTGCTGGTCAGCCGGTTGAACAGCGTCGATTTGCCGGCGTTGGTGTAACCGACCAGCGCGGCGGTGTGCAGTGACGCGCGGCGCCTGGCCCGCGCGCTCTGCTGACGCTGGCGACGCAAGCGCTCGAGTTTCTCGTTGAGCTGCTTGATGCGGTTGCCGATCAGACGGCGATCGGTTTCGAGCTGAGTCTCACCGGGACCGCGCAGGCCGATGCCACCGCGCTGACGCTCGAGGTGCGTCCAGCCGCGTACCAGACGGGTCGACAGATGACGGAGTTGCGCCATCTCGACCTGCAACTGACCTTCGAAGGAACGCGCACGCTGCGCGAAGATGTCGAGGATGACACCGGTGCGATCGAGCACCCGGCATCCGATCAGGCGTTCGAGATTGCGTTCCTGGGCCGGGCTCAGCGCATGGTCGAACAGCACGACGTCGGCTGCGACGTCGGTCACCAGCGCGCGCAGTTCTTCGGCCTTGCCGTCGCCGATGAAATGCTTGGGATCTGGTCGATCGCGCCGCGCCGCCAATGTCGCGACACACAGAACGCCGGCCGAGGCCGCAAGTTCGGCGAACTCCGCCGGATCCCCCGCCGGGGCCGGCGGTGCAAGCACGACGTTGACGAGGACGGCGCGCTCGCCGCCCTGGTGTCGGTCAAACAATCGTCCGGTACTCGCGAATCGTCATCGGCGTCGCCCGCCGCACGGACGTCTTCACTCTTCTTCGGGTTCGCCGTCGGCGCGCGGCAGCTTGACGTTGCGGGACGGCACGACGGTCGAAATCGCATGCTTGTAGACCATCTGGCTCACGGAGTTCTTGAGCAGAATGACGAACTGGTCGAAGGATTCGATCTGCCCCTGCAGCTTGATGCCGTTGACGAGATAGATGGACACCGGAATGCGCTCCTTGCGCAGCGCGTTCAGGTAGGGTTCCTGCAGGGATTGGCCTTTGCTCATGCGAGTCTCCTTGTTATTCGAGGACGCGATCCGGCCGCAATGCCCTGGACCAAGGCAGCGTCCCCGGTATCCCTCGAAACTCCGGAGCGCCGGACGGGTCGTCGGCGATTGTGGCTAAGTTGGGGCGAGTATACTCAATAATCAACGAGATTGGCGCGCGATTTGATTTCGATGATCAATTCATCGAGTACGTGCGACGCGTCGGCGTCGAACCACTGTGCGTCGCGCTCACTGCGAAACCAGGTGTACTGACGCTTCGCGTACTGGCGCGTCGCCGTCACCGCGCGAGTGACCATCTCGGCGTGTGTCAGTTCACCCTCGAGATGGCGCCAGACCTCGCGATAGCCGACCGCGCGCAGTGCCGGGCGGCGCGGGTCGAGATCCGGGCGCGCGCGCAAGGCCGCCACTTCGTTGACGAACCCTCGTTCGAGCATCGTCCCGAAGCGCCCGGCGAGCCGCGCCCGCAGGCCCGCGCGGTCGCCCGGTGCGAGCACGCATTTGACGACGGGCGAGCTCAGACTGCCATGCCTGGCATCGAAATGCGCCGACAAGGGGCGTCCCGTCGCCGCGTGGACCTCGAGCGCCCGGGTGATGCGCTGCGGATCGTGCGGATGGATGCGAGCGGCGCTGGCGGGATCGACGGCTGCCAGCCGCGCATGCAGCGCGGCCGGTCCGAGCGTCGCCATTTCGGCCATCAGCGCGGCGCGCACGGCCGGTGCCGCGGTCGGGATCGCCGCGATCCCCTGTTCCAGCACGCGAAAATAGAGCCCCGTCCCCCCGACTAGCAGCGGCAACCGGCCGCGCGCGAGGATCGACGCGATCGCGGCACGCGCGTCAGCGCGAAAACGGCCCGCCGAATACGCGTCCGCAGGGTCGCAGAGATCGATCAGGTGGTGCGGCACGCGCCGGCGCTCGGCCGGATCGGGCTTCGCACTCCCGATGTCGAGCCCCCGATAGACGAGCGCCGAATCGACACTGACGATCTCGAGCGGCAGCCGCGCCGCGAGCCACAGCGCCGCCGCCGTCTTCCCCGCCCCCGTCGGCCCCATCAGGAACACGACCGGCCGTTCGTCGTGGACGCACGCGTTCACGCCGGACCGAGGAAGATCCGCTGCAGACAGGCGTCGTCGAGACGGCGCACATGGGCCGTGTCGTCGATACCGGCTTCACGCGCCGTCGCCCGCAGCCGTTCCAGCCACGATATCCGCTCGTCCGCGGTCGGCACCTGCAAGGATTCCGCCACCGCGCCGGCCAGTACGAAGGCCGGCGCCGCGCCGTCGCGCGCCGCGAAACGCGCCACCAGCGCCGGTCCGAAGCGCTCCGCGGCGAGCGGCGGCACGGCGAGTGGCAGCGTGCGCATGGCGAGTACACGTTCACCAAGGGACGAGGTGTCGATGCCGAGCGTCGCCAGCAGTGTCGCGATCCGTCCGGCATGCCGGGCGTCGGGACACTCGAGCCGCAGCGGGATCAGCAGTGGCCGGGTCGGCGCGTCCGCCGCGAGCCGGCGGCACAGCGTCGCCGCGACCAGTGCGCCGAGATCGATGACGCTCACACCTTCGTCTGTCCCACTCGCCGCGACGATTGCATAGCGTGCCGCGACGACCGCCAGCACGCGTTGCGATGGCGACGCCCGCGGCAGCCTGCGCGGCGCGATGTCCGATGGCCCGGCCGGCGCTGGCGCGGCTGCGCGCAGCGGCGTCCGCGGGCCATCGCGGGCCGTCGCGGTCGCCGTCGTTTCGGTGCCCGGCAAGGCATACTGCGTCGGCACCGCAAGCGCCTCGCGCACGGCGGCGTGCACGCTGTCGTGCACGGCGCGCAGATCGCGGAAACGCACTTCGATCTTGCCGGGATGGACGTTGACGTCGACGGCCTCGGGCGGCATCTCGATCTGCAGCGCGAAGCAGGCATGGCGACCGGCCGGCAGCCGCGCGTCGAACGCGGTACGCACCCCGTGCAGGAGCTGACGATCACGCACGACACGGCCGTTGACGGCGAACATCTGCAGATCGGCCTGCGCGTGCGCGAGCGCAGGGCCGCCGACCCAGCCGGCGACGCGGGTGTCGCCGAACACGCGGTCGACGTAGCGCGCGCCGCTCGCGAACTCGGCACCGAACAGCGCGCGTTGCCGACGCTCTGCACTGCTTGCGTCGCGCGCGGCCGGCAAGCGGAGGCTGCGCACGCCATCGATCGTCAACGTGAAAGCGACCGCCGGTGTGCAGAACGCGATCCGTCGGAGGAGATTCTGCACGTGCAGCGCCTCGGTCTGGGCGCGCTTCAGAAAACGCCGCCGTGCCGGCACCCGGGCGAACAGATCGCGGACGATCACCGTCGTGCCGCGCGGATGCGGGACGGGCTCCGGGAGCCCGGGCAGGCGCTGCGGACCCGCCACGACACGCCAGCCGTGCACCGCGCCGTCACCGCGGCTGACGAGATCGGTGTCGGCGACGGCGGCAATCGCGGCCAGTGCCTCGCCACGGAAACCGAGCGTGACGAGCAGCGGCAGATCGTCTGCACTCGTGATCTTGCTCGTGCAGTGCCGCGTCAGCGCAAGGGCGAGTTCGTCGCACGGGATGCCGCCGCCATCGTCGCGCACCTGGATGCGCGCGATGCCGCCGTCATCGATTTCGACGTCGATGCTGCCGGCCCCCGCGTCGAGCGCGTTCTCGACGAGTTCCTTGACGACCGATGCCGGCCGCTCGACGACCTCGCCGGCCGCGATCTGATTGATGACCGCCTCGGGTAACGGACGGATCGCGCGCAGATTCATCCGCGCAGTCTACGGGGAGCAGCCGGACGCCGGATCAGGGGATGCGCAGCGTCTGCCCACTGCGGACGATGTCGTCGTCCATGCTGTTGGCGAGACGGATCTCCTGCTGGGACACCGAGTAGTGCATCGCGATGCCGGACAGCGTTTCACCGCGGCTGACGTGATGACGGCGCGGTGGCGTCGTCGTCGCCAGATCACTGCTCGCCATCCGTTCGTCGCGTGGCGCGGCGCGATCGAAGTAGCCGGTGATGCCGTCGCGGATCGCCGCGGCGAGGCGTGTGCGGAAACGGTGATTGCGCAGGCGCTGTTCTTCGACGGGGTTGCTGATGAATGCGGTCTCGACCAGCAGCGACGGGATGTCCGGCGATTTCAGCACGACGAAACCGGCCTGCTGCACGCGGTTGCCGTGTGTCGGGCCCAGTGCGCGCAGCTTGCCGAGCACCGAGCTGGCAACTTCGAGGCTGGTCTTCAGAGACGCCGTCTGGGACAGATCGAGCAAGACCGAGCGCAACTGCGGATCCTTGTCCTCGAGCGTGACGCCGCCGACGAGATCTGCCGAGTTTTCGCGTTCCGCGAGCCAGCGCGCCGCCTCGCTGGTCGCCCCGCTGCGTGAGATCACGAACACCGACGAGCCGCGGACGCGGCGGTCGCGGAACGCATCCGCGTGGATCGAGACGAACATGTCGGCGCGGTGTCCGCGGGCCTTCTCGATGCGCTGGCGCAGCCCGACGTAATAATCGCCGTCGCGGATCATCACCGCGCGCATGCCGGGTTCGCGATTGATCAGGTCCCGCAGTTCCCGCGCGATCGCGAGCACGACGTCCTTTTCGTACGTGCCGCGGGGGCCGATCGCGCCGACGTCGTCGCCACCGTGGCCGGCATCGATGGCCACCACGACGCCGTCACGGCGCCACGTGGGCAGCGTCGCCGCGACGACCGGTTCGGGCGCCGCAGGCGGGGTGGATGCTGGCGGCGGGACCGTGGCGGATGGCGTGACGATCGGCGCGCGCCCCGCGACTTCCGGCGCGGACGCCACGAAAGGGCTGCCGGGCGACGGCGGCGGCACCGCCCGCGCGGGCGCCACGGGCGCTTCGGTCGGTCGCTTGTGCACGTAGCCGGGTGGGTCCAGCACGTCGACGACCAGGCGATGGCCGTACGGCGCGCGCGGCGGCAGCAGAATCTGGCGGACCTCCACCGCGTGGGCAAGATCGAGCACGACGCGCACCCCCTGCCCGGTCCGTCCGTGGCGGAGGTCCTGCACGCGCTCGGTGACAGTCGCCGGCAAGGCCAGCGCGGCGCGCGTCGTCGCACCGTGGAGATCGATGACGACCCGGTGCGGTCCGGTAATCGGGAAGACATCGAAACGGGTCGGGCCCGTCAGGTCGAACACGAAGCGGGTCTGATCCGGGGCATGCCAGACCCGCAAGCCGGTGATATCCGCAGCCGAAGCCACTGGGACAACCCCGGACAAGAGCACGGCGAAGAAGCAAAACACCAAGAGGCGCATGGGGATAGCGCGGAATTCTCCAAATCGGTTCGGCTTTTTTAGCCGCTTGTCGTCACTTATTCAAGTGCTTGGAGTCTTTCAGCGCCAAGGAAACTCTGCAAAAGCAGAGTTTTCGCGGGCCATGGCTGGCCCGCTCGCGAGTCGAGCGCGTAAGCGCTTGATTCGCGGAGGCGAGTACGGGCTTGCCCCGGACTCGCCGTCTCTGAGCAAGTCCAGGATGGACTTGTTCAGAGCTTCCCTAATTCATTGATTCGTGTGGAGAGTGTCCCGAAATCGAGGCCGGACCACTGGGCGTCGGCGTGCGCGATCAGCGTCGCATGCCGGCTCGTCGGCCCCGTGATCTCGAGTTCGACGACGAGTGCCGGTGCCAGGCGACCGGGTGCACGCGACGGCCATTCGATCAGCAGCACCGCGTCGGGTCGGTGGTAGTCGTCGAAGCCGATGAAGTCGAGTTCGTCGGCGTCGGCGAGGCGGTACAGATCGAAGTGGTGGATCGTCAGCGCAACGCCGTCGCGGGTGACGTCATAGCTTTCGACCAGGGTGAAGGTCGGGCTCTTGACCGGCCCGCGGTGACCGAGCGCGCGCAGGAAACCGCGCGCGAAGGCGGTCTTGCCGGCGCCGAGCGGGCCGACAAGATGGAGTTCGCTGCCCGCCGGCAGCGCCGCAGCGATCAGCGCGGCCAGCGCGGCGGTGCAGGTCTCGTCCGGCAGATCGACGCCGAGGCGCGCGCCGCTCACGGCACGCTGGCGTTGACGAGTGTGCGCAATGGCGCGAACAGATCGCTCGCGAGCAGGCCGCGCTCGCCATCGCGCGCGGCGAGATCGGCCGCCGCCGCATGCAGCGCGGCGCCATGGCTCGCCGCCGCGAAGGCGTCGAGTCCCTGCGCCCGCAGCGCGGCGACGATGCCGGTCAGCACGTCGCCCATGCCGCCGCTGCCCATGCCGGGATTGCCGCCGGCGACAACCTCGACCCGCCCGCGTCCGCTGACGATACTGCCGGCGCCCTTGAGGACGACGACGCCCCCGTAGCGTCTCGCCAGCGCCGCGGCGGCCGCATAGCGGTCGCGGACGATCTCGCGCGTCGGGCAGCCGAGCAGGCGCGCGGCCTCGCCCGGATGCGGGGTCAGTACCCAGTCGTCGCGGGTCTGCGTGTCGTGCGCCAGCAGGTTCAGCGCATCGGCGTCGAGCACCAGCATCTGTGCGCGATCACGCACGGCCCCGAACATCGCCACGCTCCACTCCGTCTGCGCGAGCCCGGGACCAATCGCGACGACCGCGGCGCGCTCGAGCAGCGGAGCGAGATCGCCGGGCGTGGCCACGGCATGCACCATGATTTCCGGTCGACCGAGGTTCATCTGCGCGGCACAGGCGGGATGGACGGCGGCACTGACGAGGCCGGCGCCGCTGCGCAGCGCCGCCTCCGCGGCGAGCCGTGCGGCGCCGGCATAACCGGGTGCGCCGCCGATGATCAGCACATGTCCGTGATCGCCCTTGTGCGCCGCGCGCGCGCGGCGAGGCAACAGCGCGGCACGCGTCGCCGCCGTCACGTGCCACGCGGCCGGCGCAATGCCGTCATGAAGCGACGCCGGCGTGCCGAGATCGTCGAACACCAGATCGCCGACATGGTCGGCCGCGGCCCCGGTGACGAGCCCGCGCTTCATGCCGATGAACGTCACGGTGACTGCGGCGCGCACGGCGGCCCCGAGCACGGTCCCGCTGTCCGCCTCCAGCCCGGACGGGATGTCGAGCGCCAGCACCGGTCGCCCCGCCGCGCCACAGGCATTCATCGCGTCGACCGCAGCCCGGAATTCACCGGCGACTTCGCGCGTGAGCCCGATGCCGAAGAGCCCGTCGATGACGATCTCGGCATGCTCGAGGGCGGCGAGTCCTTGCGTCACCGGCACGCCGGCGGCGAGCGCGGCGGCGCGCGCGGCGGCGGCGTCCGCCCCCGAAGCCGCCACGTCGCCGATCTCGATGACCTGCGGTGCGAGGCCGTCGTGCTGCGCGAGTTCGGCGAGCACCCACCCGTCGCCGCCGTTGTTGCCGGGCCCGCAGACGACGACGAGACGTCGGGCCTGTGGCCAGCGCGCGCGCAAGGTACGCCACGCGGCGGCGCCCGCGCGCCGCATCAGGGTCGCCCCGGGCACCCCGACTTCGTCAATCGCGCGGCGATCGAGCGCGCGGACCGCGTCCGCGGTGTACAGCCTCGCCGGCGTCATGCTCAGGGTGGCAGGCGCAGGAAGTGCGCACGGTAGTGCTGCAGTTCCGCGATCGAATCGCGGATGTCTTCGAGCGCGAGGTGGCTCGACTGCTTCGCGAACTCCGGGATGCCCGGGGCCCAGCGGCGCTTCAATTCCTTCAGCGTGCTGACGTCGAGATTGCGGTAATGGAAGAACACCGCGAGGCGCGGCATGTAGCGGTAGACGAACCGGCGATCCTGACAGACGCTGTTGCCGCACATCGGGGAAGTGCTCGGCGGCACGTACTGCGCGAGGAATTCGAGCGTCGCCGCCTCCGCCTGCGCCGTATCGAAACGGCTCGCGCGCACCCGCGCGGTGAGGCCGGAGCCGCCGTGCTGCCGGGTGTTCCATTCGTCCATCGCCGCGAGTGTCGCGTCGGACTGGTGGATGGCAATCACCGGCCCTTCGGCGCTGTGCTCGAGCCGGGCATCGGTGACGATCGTGGCGATCTCGAGAATCACGTCGCGCTCGGGCTCGAGGCCCGTCATCTCGAGATCGATCCAGACCAGGTTGTCGGGGGAGAACTGCATCGGGCT
>JADZCB010000244.1 GCA_020851775.1 Gammaproteobacteria bacterium | reverse complement strand
TGTCACCGACGGCCTCGTCCTTCTCGTCGTCGGCGGGCAGTTTGAAACCATAGTGTTCGTAGGCCCAGGCGCGCTCTTCGTCGGTCGCCTCGTCGAAATCGACCCACACCGGGCGCGCCGCACGCATGTCCGCCAGCGAATCGACGACGAGCTGGCGCAGCCGGCCCGAGTCGAGTTCGAAGGCATTGATCATCGCGACGCGAACGATGCTTACGGCGAACCGGCAGCAGGGTGCTGGACACGCGCGATCTCGATCGCGGCAGCCGCCTTCTGCTGGTGCAGGTCCTCGATGGTCCCGTCATAGGTCAGGCAGAACAGCGTGCGGCCGTCTTCTCCGCCGAGCTGACACGCGACTGCCCGCTTGCCCGGCACTTCGACGGTGTCCGTGATCGCGCCGCCGTCTTTCACGCGCAGGAACACGCTCGTCACGAAACTCGCGACCCAGATGCCACCATCCGTGTCGAGACAGATGCCGTCCGGCGTGTGCTCACCGAGTGCAGCGAACGTGCGACGGTTCGACAGGCTGCCGTCGGCCGCGATATCGAACGCCGTGAGGCAGTTGCCGAAGGTCTCCGCGACGACCAGCGTGCGCCCGCCATTCATGATCACGGCACCATTCGGGAACTGCAGCCCGTCGGCGACGGCGCGGGCGCGGCCATCGGGTTCGACACAGACCATTTTCGCCGGCGTCGGTGTGGCGTCGGCGAGCAGGTCGTACCCGAAATTGCCGACGTAGCAGCGGCCGTGTGCATCCATCACCATGTCGTTGCAGTCACCGGTCGCCCAGGGCGAGAGATCGGCGACTTTTTCCAGCCGACCGTGCGTGTGACGCATCAGCGCGCGATCGGCCATCGACACGATCAGCAGCGAGCCGTCCGGCGCGAAACCGAGTCCCGAGGGGCGCGTGTCCAGCTTGCAGACGATCTCGCGTTCGCCGCCCGGCGTGATCGTGTAGACCGTATAGCCCCACATGTCGGACACCCACAACTTGCCCTGATGCCAACGCGGACCTTCCAGGAACACGAAGCCATCCACGAATCTGGTCGTCTGGTATGTCGCCATGCCGGATACTCCTGTGGTGCGGGACGAGGATGCCTCGTCGGAACGGGCGAAGTTAGTCTAACAGGCCGATGATCTATTTCCTGAACAGGTCGTCGAGCGCATCGCGTGCCGCATCGGGGGTCGTCGGTGACGCGGTGCTCGCGCTGTCGGCGAGGCCGAAGAGACCGTCCAGACCGGCACGCGCCGCTGCGCTCGCACCGTCGACGGCGACATGGGCGTCACCACGCGGGACGAGATAACCACAGAAATTCGCGCGGGTCTTGTCGTTGACCTTGTCGGCGATCGGCTCGCGGCACGCGTTGGCGACGCGCGTGTCGTAGAACGTGCACAGCCGGCACACGTGCAGATCGGCACCGCAGCCGCGACAACGCGCCTCGCGCGCGAGTGGCAGCGGTTCGTCGGCGAGTGAAGCGCCACAACGCCAGCACTGAAAATTGTCGATGGCCTGCATCGCATCGATCCCGGTCAGCGAAAGCGGGCGAGTCGGTATGCCGCGAGATCGAGCGCCGGCCCGCTGCCGACGATCGCATCGGCGACCAGCTTGCCCGCGCCCGCCGCCATCGTCCAGCCGAGTGGACCGTGGCCGGTGTTGAGGAAGCACTTGCGCACGGAGGTCTCGCCCATGATGCCGACACCGTCCGCGCTCATCGGGCGCAGTCCCGCCCACGCCTCCACGTGGGTCGGATCGAGATGGGGCGCGATGGCGGGATAGAGCTGCTTCAGCAGCGTGAAGAGATTCGCGATGCGCGAGGGCGTGAGCGCCAGGTCGAAGCCGGCGAATTCCGCAGTACCGGCGACGCGCAGCCGATCGCCGAGCGGACACACCGCGGCGTGCAGGAAATCGTCGATCACGGGCATTCGGGGTCGCCCTTCCCATGCCGCGCCCGGCACCGTGATCGAATAGCCCTTCGCCGGTCGCACCGGCACGTCGAGACCGAGCTGGCGCGCGAGCGGCGCGCTGTAGCTTCCGGCCGCGAGCACGAACGCATCGGCTTCGTGATAGGCGCCATCGGCGGTGCTGACACCAAGCATGCAGTCCGCACTGCGCAGCAGCCGCTTCACCGTGGTGCCATAGGCGAAGCGCACCCCCTCTGCCGCTGCCGCTGCCGCGAGCAGTTCGCAGAAGCGATACGCGTCGCCGGACTCGTCGGCGGGGAAATAGAGACCGCCCGCGAGGCGCTCGGCAATCGGCGCGAGCGCGGATTCCAGGCGCACCGCGCCGGCGCCATCGACGATCTCGAACGGGATGTCCCAGGCAGCGAGCCGTTCGCACAGGCGCGCCGCAGCGTCGACCCCGGCACGATCGCGGAACAGTTTCAGCGTGCCGCGCGCGGCATGGTCGTAATCGGCACCGATCGCGGTGCGCAGTTCGTGCATCAGCGACAGCGAATAGCGCGCGAGCTGCGCGTTCTTCTCGAAGTTGCGCACATAGCGCGAGGGGTGCGAATGATGGAGGAAGCGCAGACCCCAGCCGAGCATGCCGGGCAGCGCACGCAATCTGAACAGCAACGCCGCGTCTTCCTTGCCGAGCATCTGCAGCGCGTGGCGCAAGACGCCGGGCTCGTTCCACGGGTTCGCCTGACTCGCATGCAGCATGCCGCCGTTGGCGAAACTGGTTTCGCGGCCGGGTCCCGGTGCACGGTCGATCACGAGCACCTCGCCGCCGTGGCGGCGGAGAAACCAGGCGGTGGTGAGGCCGAGCAAACCGGCACCGATGACGACGATACGCATAGCGCCGGGATTCTAAAGGAAACCCCGCTTTTGCAGCGTTCCCCTGCATTGCCGGACCCAAATATCGTGCACTGACTCGAGCGGACCCGGCTCACCTCTTGGGAAGCGCCGACGGCCGGGGCAGAATGCCACAACGCCAGCGGGGGAGACCGTCTTGATTCTGGGAGCCGACGTCGGGGGAACGAAAAGCCTGCTCGAAGCGCGTGCCGGCGGCACACGACTCCTGCAGCGACGTTACGAGAACGACGACTACGCGAGCTTCGACGCGGTCCTCGCCGCTTTCCTGCACGATCTGCGGCATACCTGCCTCGGGGTCATCGAACGGGCCTGCATCGCGGTCGCGGGCCCGATTGCCGGCGCGCCGGCGGCGTCGCGCGCGACGCTCACCAACCGGCCCGACTGGCGGATCGACGCCGGCGCGCTCGCCGCACGGCACGGCCTCGCGCACGTCGTGCTGATCAACGATTTCGCCGCGGTCGCCCACGGGCTCGATGCACTCGCGAGCCGCGAACGCGTGAGCCTGCAGGCCGGCACGCCGGTCGCCGGTGGCTTGCGCCTCGCACTCGGGCCGGGCACGGGCCTCGGCGTCGCGGCCTTCGTCGATGGACGCGTGATCCCGAGCGAAGGCGGTCATCTCGCTTTCGCGCCATGGGACGCCGAATCCCTCGGACTGTGGCG
>JADZCB010000243.1 GCA_020851775.1 Gammaproteobacteria bacterium | reverse complement strand
TCGTCGTCGTCGAGGTGCGCGTGCTGCAGCGCGTCGGCGAGGACGGCGAGGTGCAGGGCCTGCGCGTGATCGCCGACGGCGTCCACGACCTCGCGTCGGTGCGCAAGCGCTTCGCCAAGCGCCTGCGCCTGTCGATCAACGGCAACGCCGACGCGGCGACGCTGGAGGACGTGCTGAAGCCGTTCCGCGGCGAGGGCGTGCAGGTCACCGTCGCCTACGACAGCGGGAGCGTCGCGGGCGATATCGAGCTGCCCGACGCGTGGCGCGTCACGCCGGATCCCGCGCTGATCGATCGGCTGCGGGAGTGGCTGGAGCCGGGGAACGTCGAAGTCGTTTATCAGTAGTCAGTTGACAGTTGGCAGTTGGCAGTGGCGCCGGTGTTTTCGCGGGCGGCGCGTCGAGCGCCCGAAGAAGTTCAGGCGGTTCCCGGCAAAGTATTGCAGCCGCGCTGGATGCGCGGCCACCGGAATCGCCGGCGCCACTGCCAACTGCCAACTATCAACTGACAACTGAATGCTGAAACAGTACGCCGCGTTCCTCCGCCCCCCGGGCATCCTGCGCTTCCTCGCGGTCAGCTTCCTCGCGCGGTTGCCGATCGGCACGCTCGGGCTTTCGACACTGCTGCACGTGCGCGAGCTGACGGGATCGATCGCGTTCGCGGGCAGCGTCGTCGGCGTTCAGCTCGTGTCGTCCGCCGCCATGGCGCCGGTGCTCGGGCGCTGGATCGACGCGCAGGGGCCGTCGCGCGCGTTGAAGCTCACGGCGATCGTGCCTGCCGTGTCGATCCTCGTCATCTACTTCGCGGGGCCGCTGGGGCTCTCGCACGCGGCGATCGTCGTCGCGGCGATCGCGACCGGTGCGCTGCTGCCGCCGATCACGACCATCGTGCGCACGATCTGGCGCCATCGCTTCGACGACGAGCGCGCACGGCAGACCGCGTTCGCGGTCGACAGCGTGCTGATCGAGCTCTCGTTCACGCTCGGCCCCGCGCTCGTCGCGCTCTTGATCGCGATCGCGTCGGCACGCACCGCGTATGGATTCGCGTGGTTCTTCACGACCGCGGCGGTTCCGCTCCTGTACCTGTCGGGAGGCATGCGCTGGTGGAAGGATGCTCCGCCGGGCAGGCGTCACCTCCTCGGGCCGCTGCGCGAGCGCGACCTCCTCGTCGTCTACGCCGCGACCTTCGCGCTGACGATGGCGTTCGGCTCGCTCGAGGTCGCATACCCCGGGTTCGGCCTGCAATGGGGCATGCCGGCATGGGGCCCCGCGCTGATCGCGGTCAACTCGGTCGGCAGCGCGATCGGCGGGCTCGCCTATGGCGGCGTGCACGTGAAGCTCCCGGTCGAGAAGCAGCTGCCGTGGCTGATGGCGCTGTTCGCGGTTCCGCTCGCGGGTCATCTTTTCGCCGGCGGGCCGTGGACGATCGTGCCGCTCGCGTTCGCCGCCGGTCTCCTGATCGCGCCCTCGATGACGGGCATGACGATCCTCGTGTCGCGGCACGCGCCCGCCGCGTATGCGACCGAGGCGTTCACCTGGTCGGCCACGGCGATCGTCACGGGCATCGGCGCCGGCATGGCGGCAGGCGGCGCACTGGTCGAGCGGTTCGGGGCGAAGAGCGCGATTGCGCTGTGCTGCGTGAGCGCGCTCGCCGGCGCGGCGCTGTCGCTCGCGATGCGAAGGCGGTGAGGCGCGTGCGTGCGGCGACTACAATCACCCGGCGCCAATGGAGGAACAGGAACGATGGAGCTACCCAGGATGATGAAGGCGATCGGCATGCGCGCCGCGGGAGCGCCGGACGTGCTGCACGTCGTCGAACAGGCGGTGCCGAACGTTCGCGACGGCGACGTGCTGATCGAGGTTGCCTACGCAGGCGTCAACCGGCCCGACTGCCTGCAGCGCGCCGGCGCGTACCCGCCGCCGCCTGATGCGAGCCCGATCCTCGGCCTCGAAGTCGCCGGGCGCATCGTGGCGGTCGGCGACGACGCCGCGCGCTGGAAGAAAGGCGACGAGGTGTGCGCGCTGGTGCCCGGCGGCGGCTATGCGCGGTACTGCGCCACGCCGGCCGCGTGGTGCCTGCCGATCCCGGCGCGCGTTTCGCTGCGCGACGCGGCGGGCTTGCCCGAGACGCACTTCACCGTGTGGAACAACGTATTCGACCGAGCGCATCTCGCCGCCGGCGAGTGGCTGCTCGTGCACGGCGGCACGAGCGGCATCGGCATCACGGCCATCCAGCTCGCGAAGGCGTTCGGCGCGCGCGTCATCGCGACCGCCGGTTCACCCGACAAGGTCGCGTTCTGCCGCGACGTCGGCGCCGACGAAGCGATCGACTATCGCACGCAGGACTTCGTCGCCGAGGTCGCGCGCATCACCGGCAAGCGCGGCGCGGACGTCATCCTCGACATCATCGGCGGCGACTACACGCTGAAGAACCTGAAGTCGCTCGCCGTCGACGGCCGCCTCGTGATGATCGGCTTCCTCGGCGGAAGCAAGGTCGAGGTCGA
>JADZCB010000242.1 GCA_020851775.1 Gammaproteobacteria bacterium | reverse complement strand
GTCACCGCCCCAGCCGTTTCACCAGCACCTGCGAATTGCGTTGCCAGTTGTACAGCGCCTGCCGGCTCATCGGCAGGCGGTCCGTGCCTTCCCTCACGTAGCCGTGCTCCTGAAACCAGTGTGTCGCCTGCGTCGTCAGCACGAACACCGTATCGACCCCCAGGTCCCCGGCGCGCCGCTCGAGCGCTGTAATCAACGAGGTCCCGAAGCCGTCGCGGCGATAATCCGGGCGCACGGCGATGCAGGCGAGTTCGGCCATGCCGTCGGCGAGATACGGGTACACCGCACCGCATGCGACGGTCAGGCCGTCACGCACCATCACGGTGAAATGATCGATCTCCTGTTCGAGTTTTTCGCGTGAACGCTTGACCAGCACGCCGGCCGTCTCCAGCGGCTCGATGAGATCGAGGATCCCGCCGACGTCGTCGATCGTCGCTCGACGCACCTGGTCGAACGGGGTGTCGCTGACCAGGGTGCCCACGCCATCGCGCGTGAAGAGTTCGAGCAGCAGAGCGCCGTCGGCATCGTTCGCGACGAGATGGACGCGGCGCACGCCCAGCTTGCACGCACGCACCGCGGCGGCGAGGACGGGGGCCGGCGGCCCCGACCACGACCCTTCCTTCATCTCGAGCGGCGTCAATTGTCGACGTATCCGACCTCCGGCATCACGTATCTCAGGCTGCTGCGTGTAGATCACGAGCTTGCCGGCCCCGAGTTCGCCCGCGACGGCGGTCGCGAGTTCGAGCCCGTTCAGGCTGAACAGCTCGCCGGTCGGTGAATGACCGAGCGGAGACAACAGCACGAGATCGGCATGGTCGAGCTGCGCACGCAGGCCGTCGCGATCGATGCGACGCAGTTCGCCGGTGAACTGCAGATCGATGCCGCCGATCACGCCCGCCGGTCGCGCGACGACGAAATTACCGCCGAGAATGCGCACGGCGTCGCCGCCCGGTTGGCGCTGTCCGGTCGCATGCGCGAACTGCGCTTCAACGCCAAAGCGCACGCTCGCGACCGCAAGCTTCACTTCGGCGAGCGCCGCGCCATCGGTGACGCGCACATCACCTGCCATTCGCGTCGCGATCCCGGCCGCGGCCAGCCGTGCCTCGACCTGCGGCCGTGCGCCGTGGACGACGACGAGTTTGACCCCGATCCCGCACAGGAGCGCAAGGTCCTGCACGATATGAGGGAAACTCGTGCCCGCAATCGCATCGCCACCGAGATAGACGACGAACGTCTGGCCGCGATGGGCGCGCAGATACGGCGATGCCTCACGCATCCAGCGCACGAAGCCGGCAAGATCGTGGGGTGCGAGTGTCGTCATGCCGAACACAGCCTCTGGATGAATTGTGCGGTGTGCTCGACCATGCGCACGACGGCGTCGATGTCGACGTACTCGTCGGGTTGATGGGCCTGGGCGATGTGGCCCGGACCGAGCACGATGGTATCGATGCCGAGCGCGGTGAAGAACGGTGCTTCGGTCGCGAAGGTCACTGCGCCGGCACGCAGGCCTGTGATCGCTTCGGCGACGCGCACGAGTTCGCCGTCGCGCGGTGTGGCATAGGCTGGAATCGGTTCCATCAATTCACGTACTTCACAACCGAGATCGCTGCCGGCGAGCGCGCCTGCAACCGTCGCGCGAAGCTGATCGATGGTCGCGCCCGGATCCTGACCGGGCACGAAACGGAGATCGAGCAGCAGATCGCAATGGCCACAGATCCGGTTCGCGTTGTCGCCACCGCGGATCGCGCCGAAGTTGAGCGTCGGCTGCGGCACGTCGAACTCTTCGCAACGATGCGTCAGCACGAGCGCGTTGCGCCAGGCATCGAGTGCGTTCAGCACGTGCCGCATGCCGTCCAATGCGTTGTTGCCGAGTGCCGGGTTGCTCGCGTGACCGCTACGCCCGGCGAGCGCGATGCCGAGCTGGGCGACGCCCTTGTGCGCGGCGATCGGTCGCCCGCCGGTCGGCTCGCCGATGATCGCGAAGCGGCCGAGCCGGCGCCCGGCCGCGGCGAGCGCACGGGCCCCGGCCATCGATGTTTCCTCGTCGGCCGTCGCGAGCAGCGTCAACGGCCGCGCGAGCGCGCGGTCGCCGAGACCATCGACCGCGGCGAGGACGACGGGAAACAGGCACTTCATATCGGCCGTGCCGAGGCCGTACCAGCGGCCGTCGCGCGCGGATAGCGTGTACGGGTCGCTCGTCCACAGATCGGGATCGCAGGGCACGGTGTCGGTGTGGCCGGCGAAGACGAGCCCGTCGTCGCCGGTGCCACGCGTCGCGATCAGGTTGAGCTTGTCCGGCGTCGAGCCGACGGGCTGGAATTCGACGTCGAATCCGCGTTCCTCACACCAGCCGGCGAGGAGTTCGACAACGGCCCGATTGCCGCAATCGAGCGCGGGATCGACGCTGCTCACCGAACAGGTCGAGACGAGCCGACCGAGCTGCTCGCCGAGCTGAGCCTTGAGGCGGTCGAGTGTCGTCATCGTAGCCGGCCGGCCGGGGAATGCCGGCATTCTACACGCCGCATCCGTGCACGGGCACGACACTCCGCGCAGGCTCGTCTATGATCCGCCCGCCTCTTTTTCCGCGGCACGCCGCGTGCCGCCCATTTCCCTGGAGTCGACGATGGCGAAGAAACTCAACAGCGTCAGCGCGCGCATCACCGAACCGAAATCGCAGGGCGCCTCGCAGGCGATGCTGTTCGCGACGGGCCTCACACCGGACGACATGAGCAAGGCGCAGATCGGAATCGCGAGCGTCTGGTTCGAAGGCAATCCTTGCAACATGCACCTGCTCACCCTCGGCGACGAGGTCAAGCAGGGGGTTCAGGCCGCCGGCCTCATCGGCATGCGTTTCAATACGATCGGTGTCAGCGACGGCATTTCGATGGGCACGGACGGCATGAGTTACTCGCTGCAGTCGCGCGAGGTCATCGCCGACTCGATCGAGACCATCATGGGCGGCCAGTGGTACGACGGCCTCATCACGATTCCCGGCTGCGACAAGAACATGCCGGGTTGCGTGATCGCGATGGCCCGCCTGAACCGTCCGGCCTTGATGGTCTACGGCGGCACGATCAAACCGGGACATTCACGCGGCGAGACGCTCGACATCATTTCCGCGTTCCAGAGCTACGGCGCCTATCTCGCCGGCACGATCGACGACGCACGGCG
Organism: Gammaproteobacteria bacterium; assembly: GCA_020851775.1. Taxonomy (GTDB): domain Bacteria; phylum Pseudomonadota; class Gammaproteobacteria. The sequence continues at coordinate 3,634 of JADZCB010000242.1, read as the reverse complement.
CCAGGAAATCGTGCGTCATGCCTGCCCTGGCGCTGGCGCCTGCGGCGGCATGTACACGGCGAACACGATGGCGTCGGCGATCGAGGCGATGGGTTTGTCGCTGCCGTACAGCTCGTCGACGCCTGCCGTCGATCCGCTGAAGCGCGAGGAATGCCGGCGTGCCGGCGAAGCGGTGAAGTACCTGCTCCAGCACGACATCAAGCCGCGCGACATCATGACGCGGGCGGCTTTCGAGAATGCGATGGTGCTCGTCACCGTGCTCGGCGGTTCGACCAACGCAGTCTTGCACCTGCTGGCGATGGCCCGTGCCGCCGACGTGTCGCTGACGCTCGAGGATTTCCAGGCCGTCAGCGATCGCGTGCCGTTCCTCGCCGATCTGAAACCGAGTGGCAAGTACGTGATGGAGGACGTGCAGACGATCGGTGGCATCCCGGCCGTCATGAAATACCTGCTGAAGCACGGGCTGATCGACGGCAGCTGCCTGACCTGCACCGGCAGGACGCTCGCCGAAAATCTGCGCGACGTACCGGATCTCACGCCGGGTCAGCAGGTCATCCGTCCGCTCGAGAATCCGATCAACCCGCGCGGCCACATCCAGATCCTCAAGGGCAATCTGGCGCCCGGCGGCTCGGTCGCGAAGATCACCGGCAAGGAAGGCCTGCGCTTCGCGGGGCCGGCGAAGGTCTATGACTCGGAAGAGCTGATGCTCGCGGCGCTCGAGCGCAAGGAAATCGCCAAGGGCGACGTCGTCGTGATCCGCTACGAGGGGCCGCAGGGGGGGCCGGGCATGCCGGAAATGCTGACGCCGACCTCGGCGATCATGGGCGCCGGCCTCGGCAGCGACGTCGCCTTGATCACCGACGGGCGATTTTCCGGTGGCTCGCATGGCTTCATCGTCGGCCATGTCGTGCCCGAAGCACAGTTGGGTGGTCCGATCGCGCTCGTACGCGACGGCGATCGCGTGACCATCGACGCCAGCACCAACAGTCTGACGATGGACGTCGGCGACGACGAACTCGCGCGACGCCAAGCCGAATGGTCGATGCCGCCGTACAAGGCCACGCGCGGCACGCTGTACAAGTTCATCAAGAACGTGAAGTCGGCGTCCGAGGGCTGCGTCACCGACGAATAGCGGGGTCGCGGTGCAGGCCGGGTGTCATGTCCGGCCTGCATTCACATGACTTTCGTTTTCTTGTAATCGTTGTAGAACTTCAGCACCCGCCGTACGTAAGTCTGGGTCTCCGCATACGGGGGGATCTGGCGACCGTATCTGATGACCGCATTCTCGCCGGCGTTATAGGCCGCCAACGCGAGCACGAGGTCGTTGTCGAACATTCCGAGCAAGTCCTTCAGATAGCGCGTGCCGCCGGCGACGTTCGCGCGCGGATCCTTGCGATCACGCACGCCATAACGTTCCGCGGTCGCGGGCATCAACTGCATCAGGCCGACGGCGCCGGCGCGCGACACGGCATTCGGGTCATAGGCGGACTCGGCCGTGATCACGGCATGCAGCAACGCGGACGGCAATTTGTGATTCTTCGCCGCCGATTCGATCGTGGAGAGGAAGCGCTTGCGGTTCTGGGCGAGGTGACGATAACTGATCGAACCGCTCGCGACTTCGCTCCAGCCCTTCCACGTCTTGACGAGGCGCTTGTAGCCCTGGTGTGAGGGCTGGTCTGTCAGGTAGACGCGGCCGTACTTGTCGACGTACTTGTAGATGTCGGCGCCGGCGACGAGCGGCAGACCGACAGGCAGCGCGAGCAGCAGCCCGATCCTCACGTAACGCCTGAGGTTATTCGATTTCTGTTTTGACATTCTGGGCTTTAATTGAAGTTTTTAATGTCAATTTCTAGTTTGTATCTTAACTATATGAAATATATTCGAATAGCACCAGCCCTATCGCTGCGTATCCCGCTGCCAGGAGGTCGTCCAACATCACGCCGAGTCCGCCGCCGACGCGTCCGTCGGCCCAGCGCACCGGCCAGGGCTTCCAAATATCAAAAAAGCGGAAGAGCAGAAAGCCCAACCCCACGCTCAACCATGTCCCCGAACCGCAAACGAGTGTCAAAACGACGCCTGTGACCTCATCCCAGACGATCGCCGGGTGATCCGGCACGCCGAGCGCCCGGGCGGTCCGCCCGCATATCGGCACGCCGACGGCGATCATCAAGGCGATACAGACTACCGCGCCGCCGACACCGAGCGGTGGCAGCGCGAGATAGAGGGCAACGCCCAGCAGTGAGCCGACTGTTCCCGGGGCGAATTTCGCGAGGCCGGTGCCGGCGCCGAGCGCGACGAAGTGACCCGGGTCCTTCAGCCAGTCGAGGCCGGGCCTGACGGCTCCCGCCGATCTCACGGCGCTGCCGGCGGCGGCACGCCGGCCATCTTCCCCAACTGCTCGACGCTCAACATGCGCCGGTAACGGTTGCCGTGGATGATCCAGGTCGGGTAGCCCTTGATGTCGGCGGCGACACATTCCGTCGCCTGCGGGGCCCGCGGTCCGTTCGGCGCGCACTCGACATACGGCAGGTGGCGTGCCGCGGTGCCGAACAGGGTCTTCTGGTCCTCGCAGTGCGGACACCACGAGGCGCCGTAGAACTTTGCCCCGCCCGCTTTCAATGCCTCGGCGACGGCACGCGCATACGGGTCCTCGGGCCCCGCCGCCGGGTCGAAGATCCCCGCATAGTGGAGATGCAGCACGAGCACCCCGACGGCGGCGAGTCCCGCGCTCGTCAGCCGCGATGTACCGGGGAGCACGCCAGCGCAACGCCATGCCAGCGCCGTGGCGGCGAGCCACAGGGCGAGCGACGCGAGACACCAGACACAGCTCGCGCCCAGGTCGACGAGGCCGATCACGGTCAGGTAGATGCTCACGCCAGCGCCGGCGCAGGCGATGAACCACAGCGCCGCCCTGCTCCGCATCCAGGCCGCGAATGCGAGCCCGACAAAGGCAGCGAAGCCCCAGGCGGCGAGCGGCACGCCGAGCAGCACCGAATAACGACTCGACTGCACGGTGTCGCAACCACTGCCGGCGGCGCAGAACGCGAGTGTGCCGTGACGCCCGGACTCGTAGATCAGATATGCCGTCAGCACCATGCCGAGTCCGGCGATGATCACGAAGGGCGTGAACCGGCGACGTGCGTCACTGCCCCGGGCGCCCTCTCTGGCGTTGTGCCTCCCCGTGTGGGTGGCATGGGTGGACTTCGGATTCGCCATTGTGCGTCTCGCGCGTCGGAGGATCGTGATCGAAAAATCGCGTCGCACGCCACAGGCGACCGACGCAGCAGAGACGCAGTTTACACAGGACGACGCGCGCGGCGCAGGGATACCATTCGCGCGGCGCTTGCGTCACCATGCCGCCGCGCGCGGCAGAGCGCGCGGTTCGTATCCGAAAGGATCTTCGTGCTCACACTCGGCGACATCGCACAGCGTCTCGGCTTCGAACTGCACGGCGATCCCGCCTTGGCGATTGCCGGGGTCTGCGGGATTAGCGATGACCTGCCGGACCGGCTGTCGTTCGTCAGCCGCCCGAAGCACGCGCGGGCGGCACGCAGCTCATCGATCCCGGCTTTCATCGTGCGTCCGGGCGGACTGATCGACGGCAAGTCCTGCGTGGTCCATGCGGAACCCGAGT
>JADZCB010000241.1 GCA_020851775.1 Gammaproteobacteria bacterium | reverse complement strand
GCGCCGCGCTCGCGGCGCTGCTCGTCGCGCACGGCGAGCGCGGCTATCGCTCGACCCAGTTCATCAAGTGGGTGCACCAGCAGGGCGTGCTCGATTTCGCGCAGATGACGAATTTCGGCCAGGCGTTGCGCGAGAAACTGGCCGCGCTCGGCGATATCCGTCTGCCCGAGATCATCAGTGTCCACGAGTCGGGCGACGGTACTCTGAAATGGCTGCTGCGAATCGGCAGCGGCAATGCGATAGAGACGGTCTTCATCCCCGAAATGGATCGCGGCACGCTGTGCGTGTCGTCGCAGGCCGGCTGCGCGATGAACTGCAGCTTCTGCGCGACTGCGAAGCAGGGCTTCAGCCGCGACCTGACGGTTGGCGAAATCATCGGTCAGGTGTGGATCGCCGCCCGCCACCTCGGCCAGCATCCCAAGACCCGGCGCCGGATCACGAACGTCGTGATGATGGGCATGGGTGAGCCGTTGATGAATTTCGACAACGTCGTGCCGGCGATGCGGCTGATGCTCGATGATCACGCCTACAATCTGGGCCGCAAACGCGTCACGCTGTCGACCGCCGGCCACGTCCCGCACATCGATCGACTGCGCGAGACGTTGCCGGTCAGCCTGGCGGTGTCCCTGCATGCGCCGAACGACGAACTGCGCAACGAACTGGTGCCGATCAACCGCACGTGGCCGATCGCCGAACTGCTCGCCGCGTGCCGACGTTACGTCGCCGACAATCCACATGAGCACATCACGTTCGAATACGTGATGCTCGATGGTGTCAACGACAGCGTCGCGCAGGCGAAGGAACTCGTGCGCATCCTGCGCGGCGTGCCGGCGAAGATGAACCTGATCCCGTACAACCCCGTCACCGGGGCCGGCTACCGGCGTTCGACGCCGGAAGCGATCGATGCCTTTCGACGCGAACTGTCGAAGGCGGGTCTGCTGACCATCACCCGCAAGACGCGCGGCGAGGACATCGATGCGGCCTGCGGTCAACTCGTCGGTCGCGTGCAGGCACGCAGCGCCCGACATCGGCGCGCGCAAGAGGAGCTGCGACCTTGCTGAGTCGTGCAATCCGCGGTTCCCTGCTCGTGGCGCTGCTCGCCGCCGCGCTCGCCGCCTGCCAGTCGACAACGAAGCCGAAAGCCGATCCCGGCACCGACGAACGGACGAAGGTGGCCGGACTGAACACCCAGCTCGGCGTCGAATACATGAAGGACGGCGATAACGAACTCGCGCTGAAGAAACTGCAGAAGGCGCTGGAGACCGATCCGAATTTCGTCGACGCCCACAATGCGATGGGCCTGCTGCGCACGCGACTGCGCCAGTACGATGAGGCCGAACAGAGTTTCAGGGCCGCGCTGCGCGCCGATCCCGGCAACTCGATGGCCTTGAACAATTATGGGCAGTTCCTGTGTCAGCAGAAACGCTACGATGAAGGTCAGGCGCGCTTCACGGAAGCGGTCAAGAACCCGCTGTATCGCACCCCCGAGATCGCCCTCACGAACGCCGGCCTGTGCGCGATGCAGGCGCAGGATCCGACCCGTGCCGAAGATCACTTCCGCGCTGCGTTGGAGCGGAACCCGAGGGTCGCGCCGGCGCTGCTGCAGATGGCGCAGATACATTTCGATCGCGGTTCGTTCACCGACGCCGAAGGCTATTACAAGCGCTATGTCGCGATAACACCGCAGACGCCGCGTTCGCTCGCCTTCGGCATCCGTCTCGCGAATGCGCTGGGCGATACGGACAAGGCAGCGAGCTACGGAGTGAGCTTGCGCCACAAGTTTCCAGATTCGCGCGAGGCCGGGCAGTTTCAGCGCGGCGAACTCAACTAGTGGAGCCGGCCAACGAATTCGTACCGAGCGCGGCGCGCGTCGCCCAGGGCCCCGGGGCGATGCTGCGCCAGGCGCGCGAAGCGCTGGGCCTCGAACGCGAGGCGCTCGCCCAGCGGCTGCGGTTCGAACCACGGATCGTCGCCGCAGTCGAGGACGAAGCGTGGGATCGCCTGCCGGGCCCCGCGTTCATCAAGGGCTACATCCGCTCGATGGCCAAGGAACTCGGCATCGATCCGACCCCCGCGCTCGCGCAGTACACGGCGCTCGCGAACGTCGCCGAACCCGTGCTGGCCGACTTCGAGTCGCGCGCCCCGGCGCAAATCACGAGTTCCAGCAAGCGTATCCAGTTCGTCAGCTATGCGCTCGGTGCAGCGGTGCTGCTGCTCATCGCGGTGTGGTGGCAGCGTCACTACAGCAGCCAGGTCGCGCCGCCACCAACCGACGATCCGGCGGCAGGCGCCGCTGCCGCGGTGCCGGCCGAACCTTCGATTCCGCTGCCGTATACGTGGACCATCGTCGAACACGCCGGCGGCCCGCTCGACGCACCGGAAACCTGGCGCCGGCAGACCGACGGTTCGACGCCGCCGCCGGTCGAGGAGACGCTGCCGGCGAGCCGCTCCCCGACAGCCGGCGAATCGCCCGCGACGACGGCGGACGGCACGGCTCCCGTGCCGGCGGCACCTGCACCGAGCGGCGAACTGGTGCTCGTCGCGAAGCGGGATTCATGGGTGGAGATCACCGATCTCAACCGTGCGCGCCTGCATTTCGGCCTCATCAAGGGCGGCGGACAGGTCGCAGTGACGGGCAAGCCACCTTACGATCTGGTCATTGGCAACGCGCCGGCCGTGACGGTGACTTTCCGCGGCAGCGCCGTCGACGTCAACGCGCATGCCGTCAACGGCGTCGCGCGCATGGCGGTCGGCGATCCCTGAGCATCACCGCTTCAATCTTCAGATTTCCGGAGCATCAGTGAAGCAGGAACTCCGCGCCATACGCGGCATGAACGACGTCGCGCCTCCCGCGAGCGCGCGCTGGCAACGGCTCGAAAAGCGGGTCGCCGAGGTGCTCGCGGCTTATGGTTACCAGCAGATCCGTCTGCCGATCGTCGAGGCGACAGGTGTGTTCGAACGCTCGATCGGCGACACCACCGACATCGTGCAGAAAGAGATGTACACCTTTGCCGATCGCAACGGCGACAGCCTGACGCTGCGTCCGGAAGGCACGGCCGGTTGCGTGCGCGCCGTGCTCGAGCACGGCCTCCTTCATCAGCAGCCACACCTGCGCCTGTGGTACGCGGGTCCGATGTTCCGCCACGAACGGCCACAGAAGGGACGCTATCGCCAGTTCCACCAGATGGGCGCCGAAGCCTATGGCATGGCCGGGCCCGACATCGACGCCGAGATCATCCTGCTGACGGCGCGGCTGTGGCGCGCCCTCGGGCTCGATAACCTCAGACTCGAATTGAACACGCTCGGGATTGCCGCCGAGCGCGAGTCGTACCGCACGGCGCTGACCGCTTATTTCCGCACTCATGTGGCGCTGCTCGACGAGGAAAGCCGACTGCGGCTCGACCGCAATCCGCTGCGCATCCTCGATTCCAAGAACCCGGCGTTGCGGCCGGTGCTCGATGCCGCGCCGCGGCTCGTCGATCATCTCGGCGCCGAGTCGCGCACCCACTTCGACGCGGTCTGCGCCTGCCTCACTGCGGCCGGTATCGATTTCGTCGTCAATCCGCTGCTGGTACGTGGCCTCGATTACTACGGCAAGACGGTCTTCGAATGGATCACGAACGAACTCGGCGCCCAGGGCACGGTCTGTGCGGGCGGACGCTACGACGGGCTTGTCGAGTTGATGGGCGGCAGACCGACGCCAGCCATCGGCTTTGCGATGGGCATCGAGCGCCTGGTCGAGCTGCTCGCGCAGCATGACGAGGACACAGTGACGGACGCCGAGATTTGCGTGGTCGGGGCGTCCGAGACCGAGATGCAGTCCGCGCTCCTGCTCGCCGAGTCGTTGCGCGACGCATTGCCGGCGGCACGCACGCTGTGCGTCCTCGGCGGCGGCAGCATGAAATCGCTGATGAAACGGGCCGACCGCAGTGGTGCGCGTTATGCGCTGATCATCGGCGGGGACGAGCTCGCGAGTGACACGGTCACGGTGAAGCCACTGCGCGGCGAGGGCGACCAGCAACGCGTCGCACGGTCGGCGCTTGCGGCCACGCTCGCGACGCTGCTCGCGGACTGAGCCGGTGCGCGGGCACCGGCGGACAACAGACTCCGGCCTATAATGGCCGGCCCGCCGGGACCCCGGCGCGGATTCGAGGAGATTACGGGTGGAAGGCTACACGTCTGAACGCGAACAGGTCGATGCCATCAGGCAATGGTGGCAGGCGAACGGCAAGTCGATCGTGCTCGGCCTCGCCGTTGGCCTCGCCGGGCTCGGCGGCTACCGTTACTGGGACGGCATGCAGAATGCCAATGCCGAAAATGCCTCGGTCAATTACGAACAGTTTCTGAATCTCGCTGCACAAGGTGGCGGCAAGGAAGCCCTCGAAACCGGCGCAGCGATTCTGAAAGCTTATCCCGACAGCAGCTACGCACGGCTGACGGCGCTGTTGATGGCGAAGCTCGAAGTCGACGCCGGCAAGCTCGACGAAGCCCGGACGCACCTGCAGTGGGTCATCGATCATGCCGACAGCAAGGAAGTCTCGGCGATCGCCCAGGCGCGGATGGCGCAGCTCGTGCTCGCCAGCGGCGACGCCGAGGCGGCGTTGACACTCTTCGATCGAATCGGCGCCGAGGAAAGCGATCAGTTTGCAGAGATCAAAGGCGATATCCTTGCCCGGCTCGGCCGGCGCGACGACGCGGTCAAAGCCTATGCGCAGGCGCAGAAGATCGTCACCGACAGCGGCGCCGACCCGCGCCTGATCGAACTGAAGATCGAAGCCGTCGGCCTCGATCAGACGGCGCAATAGCATGCGACGCTACCGTGCACTGATCGCACTCGTCGCCGCGACGCTGTTCATCACCGGCTGCGCCGAACAGGCTTCGGCGGTCAAGGACACCGTCGGCGGCTGGTTTGGCGGCGACGACGAACAGAAAATCGAAGCCCGCAAGGAAGCCAAGCGTCTCGCGCCGGCCGAGATCGACAAGAAATTCGAATCGAAAATTCAGATCAAGAAACTGTGGGACGGGCGCTACGGCAAGGGCGCCGACGACCTCTATCTGAAGCTGCTGCCCGCCGCGCTCGACGAGAACATATTCACCGCCGATCGCGACGGCCGCGTGATGGCGATCGACGCGAGTACCGGCAAGGTGGTATGGGCAGAACGGGACAAGAAGCGGCTGATTTCCGGGGGGCCCGGCGTCGGTGAAGGCAAGGTCTACGTCGGCACGTCGGAAGCCCAGGTCCTCGCACGCGATGCAAAGACCGGCAAGAAGGTCTGGGTCTCGGATGTCTCGAGTGAAGTGCTCGCCGCACCGGTAGCCGCCGAAGGCGTCGTCGCCGTGCGTACCGGCGATGGCAAACTCTACGCGCTCGACGCCGAAAGCGGCCGCGAAAAATGGGTGTTCGACCGCACGATCCCGACGCTGACGCTGCGCGGTACGGCACCGCCGGTGATCCACGGCGGCATCGTGATCGCCGGCTTCGACAACGGCCGCATGACGGCGCTCGACCTCGAATCGGGCAAGGAACTGTGGGAGACGCGTCTCGCCGAACCGACGGGGCGCTCCGAGCTCGAGCGCCTCGTCGACATCGACGCCGAGCCGGTGATCCAGGATGAGACGGCGTATGTCGACAGTTTCCAGGGCCGCGTCGCTGCCGTGTCACTCGGGGACGGCAGCCTCGAATGGACGCGCGACATCTCCTCGTATACCGCGGTCGCAGTCGATGACGAGAACGTCTATGTCACCGACGAGCGCGGCTACGTATGGGCGCTGTCGCGCGCCGACGGCTCGTCCGTGTGGCAGCAGAAGCAGTTCAAGAACCGCCAGCTCACCGGGCCGCTGCGTTACCGCGACTACGTCGTCTTCGGTGACTTCGAAGGCTACCTGCACTGGCTCGACGCGCGGACCGGGGAAGTCGTCGGCCGTGGCCGCATCGATGATGAACGCATCATCGCGAAACCGATCGACATCGGCGGTGCGATCGCGGGCTACAGCTCGACCGGCAAGATGGCGGCGTTCAGCGCCGAATAGACGCTCCGTTGACCCGCGAACTCCGCCAGCAGCTCAAGCCCGCGTTCGCGATCATCGGGCGGCCGAATGTCGGCAAGTCGACGCTGTTCAACCGGATCACGCGCACGCGCGACGCGCTCGTCGCCGATGTGCCGGGCGTCACGCGTGACGTGAAGCTCGGCGTCGGGCGCATCGGGCGCGCGGCCTATCTCGTCGTCGATACCGGCGGCATCACGGCCGATGGCGAGCTCGCCTCGGTGGTTGCCCAGCAGGCGTTGCAGGCGCTCGACGAATGCGCGGCGGGCGTGTTCGTCGTCGACGCGCGCGAAGGTCTCACTGCCACCGACGAAGAACTCTCACGCCAGCTTCGTCGCAGTGGCAAGCCGATCTTTCTCGCGGTGAACAAGGCTGAAAGCCTGAACCCGGATCTGCTGCGCGCCGAATATGCGGGTCTCGGTCTCGGCGAAGCGTATCCCGTGTCGGCCGCGCACGGCAGCGGCGTCGATGAACTCATCGCGGCCGTCACCCGCGACTGGCCGCGACAGGACGAACTCGCGGAGGACGAGGCGACTTCCGGCGTGCGCGTCGCCATCGTCGGGCGGCCGAATGTCGGCAAGTCGACACTCGTCAATCGCATGCTCGGCGAGGAACGCATGATCACGGCGGATCTGCCCGGCACCACGCACGACAGCGTCGCCGTGCCGCTCGAGCGCCACGGCCGACGCTACACGCTGATCGATACCGCCGGGATCCGGCGGCGCAGCCGCGTGACGGACGTCGTCGAGAAATTCAGCGCGGTGAAGACCCTGCAGGCGATCGAACTCGCGCAGGTCGTCGTCGTCGTGCTCGACGCGCGCGAGTCGCTGTCCGAGCAGGATCTGACGGTCCTCGGCGGCGTACTCGAGGTCGGTCGCTCGCTCGTCGTCGCGGTCAACAAGTGGGACAACATGACCTCCGCCGCACGCGACGAGATGAAGCGCCAGATCGATCGCCGGCTTGAATTCGTCGACTTCGCCGAGACCCGCTTCATTTCCGCGCTCCACGGCACCGGCGTCGGTGAACTGTTCGAAGCCATCGACGCCGCCCACCGTTCCGCGTACATCGACGTGCAGACCAGCGATCTGACCGACCTGCTGTATCGCGCGATCGAGGCCCACAACCCGCCGCTCGTCAACGGCCGCCGCATCAAGCTGCGCTATGCGCACATGGGCGGCAAGAATCCGCCGACGGTTATCATTCACGGCAACCAGACCGAGCACGTCCCCGACAGCTATCGTCGCTATCTCGCGAGCTTCTACCGCAAGGCGTTGCGCCTGGTCGGCACGCCGGTGAAGATCGAGTTCAAGCAGGGCGAGAACCCCTTCCACGGCCGCAAGAACCCGCTGACCAAGCGTCAGATCAAGAAACGCCAGCGCCTGCGCGCGCACATTCGCAAGAACGCCTGAGCGCGTCTGGCAGTTGTCGCCATCATGCCGACGGCGCGCGCTTCAGCGCACCATCTTCCATTTCGTATATCGAGTCGAAGACATCCAGGGCCCGGTGATCGTGAGTCACGACGATCACACCGGTGCCATGCTCATGAGCCACGTCGCGGAACAGTTCCATGACCTGCCGGCCCCGCCTGCTGTCGAGGGCCGCCGTCGGTTCGTCGGCGAGAATGAGGCTCGGTTGATTCGCCAGTGCACGCGCGACGGTGACGCGCTGCTGTTCGCCCCCCGAAAGCTGGGTCGGACGGTTGTGGGCACGGGCACCGACGCCTAGTTCATCCAGCAGTTCCATCGCGCGCCGCCGCGCGACCGCCGGCGGATGCCCGATCAATTCGCCGACGATCTGGACGTTTTCAACCGCATTGAGGAACGGAATCAAATTGGATTTCTGGAATACGAAGCCGATCTTTTCCCGCCGGAACCGCCGGAGATCGGTGCTGGCGCGCGGGCCGTCGAGGAGCGGAACGCCGCCGATTGCCACCCGCCCGCTGGTGGGCGGGTTGATGAGACCCACACACAGCAGAAACGTCGATTTGCCCGAGCCGCTAGGCCCGAGCAGCGCCACGATTTCGCCGCGACGGACCGCCATCGATGCGTCCCTGAGGGCCACCACCTCCAGATGCCCGCTGCCATAGATCTTGGTGAGCCCAGCCGTCTCCAGCGCCAGTGGCGCGTGCGTCGCGGCATCGGCGTGCGTGATCATGACTCAGCCGATCGCCTCGTTGGGCGCCACCCTCATCGCCTTCCAGATGCCGAGCAGACTGGCCACCACCGAGATCACCAGCACGACGCCACCGAGTCGCAGGAGGTCGTCACCGATCACCAGAACACGCCGGGGGAACAGCGGAAAAATGCCTTGCCCGGCGAAATAACCCACGGCGTAGGCCAGTGCACCCATGATCAGCGACTGCTGCATGATCAGGCCGACGATGACACGGTTCGGGGCACCGATCAGTTTCAGCAACGCAATGGTGTGCAGCTTGTCGAGCGTCAGCGTGTAGATGATCAAGGCCATGATGACCGCGGAAATCAGCGTGAGCAGCACGCGGAACAGCAGGATCTGCCGGCGCGCGCGATCGACGCTCCCTTTCAGGAGCAGGTCTTCCTGCTGAGCCGCCGTATAGACCGTGACATCGCTCCAGCCGGCGAAGGATCGAAGTACGTCGTCGGTCCGGGTGCCGGGCATCAGCCGCGCGATCACGGCACTGATCGCCGGCGCGGGGAGTGCGGCAATCGTGGCCGAAGCACCCGTGGCGCGCTCCAGAACGCGCGGTTGCGTACGCCCGAAATCCGTTTCCGCCGCGCGGGCGAGGCGGGCCTCGCGCTCCAGTCGCAGCGCTTCAGCCGGCGTATCGAACTGGATCGCGCGCGCATCGCTGCTGGTGAAACACGCGATGCCGTCACCCCCGGAGCTGACCATCGCGCGGGTCAGGCCGACGACTTCGTAGGTGTCCTTGCCGAGCCGGACTCTGGCGCCGAGCGGCAGTCCCAGCGACTCGTCGGCGATCATTTCGTAGTGATTGCGCGCCAGCACGCGACCCGCGACCAGCGGCAGGTGCTGGCCTTTGTCGATGGGCCAGTCGAGACCGAGCACACCGATGCGCAACGGCGTGCCGGCATGGTCGCGCTGAATCGTATGGAAGACGAACTCGCGGGCATCGGCGACGCCCGTAACGGTCGCCACGCGATCGACGATGCTGCGCGGCAGCCGCGACACTTCGGCGAAAGGTCCGCGCGTGTCGTGTTGGACGATCCACAGATCGGCACCGACGCCGCGCGTGACCACCAGCGCGTCATCGACCAGGCCGCGGTAGATACCGCCCATCCCCATCACCGTCATCAGCAGCATCCCGACCCCGAGGGTCGTCAGCACGAAGCGGCCGAGGTTGTGCCGGATGTCACGGATGGCGAGGTTCATTCCGACCTGATTTTCCGCCCGTCGCGCAGCGGCTTCGCGTTCGCACCGGCCGCGCGCACCACGCTGTCCCCGGCGCGCAGACCATTGGTGATCTCCACGCTGTCGCGTCCACGCAGCCCGAGGCTGACGTCGCGCCACTCGGCTTTCCCGTCGACGTCGACCATCACGCCCGGGACACCGTCACGTTCGAGCACCAGATCTGCCGGAAGCATCGTCACGTCCGCCCTGCGCGCCACTTCAATGTAAACCTCGGCTCTCTGCCCGACGGCCCAAGTCGCAGGCAACTTCGCGACGCGCACGTCCACGATGAGTTCGCGCGTCTCGCGATCGGTCTCCCGCCCGACGCGGGCGACCACACCTGCATAGGCGATGTCAGGCTCGGCACGGAAGACCACACGGGCTGGCTGTCCTTCGGCGAGCCGCGTCAGCGCCGTTTCATCGACCCATGCCGTGATCCACATCTGCGCGGTCGACACCAGTTGCAGCACGGACGAACCTGCCGTCACGACATCGCCCGGATGTCGATCGCGGCGCACGACGAGGGCGTCGAACGGAGCTTCGATCCGGGTGTCACGCAGACGAGCCCGCTGATACGCGAGGGATCGCTCCGCAGCATTCAAGCGCCGCTCACCTTCGAGGATCGCGGCGTCCGCCGTGGCGGCATCCTCGGTGGCAATCGACAGCGCCTCGACTGCCTTGTCGAGTTCCTGTTGCGACAGTGTCTTGTTCGCGACCAGGATCTCGACCCGCCCGTGATTGGCTGTGGCCTGCCTCAGCACTGCCCCTGCCTTTCTGCGGGCGCTGCGCAGCCTGTCCAACGTTGCTGCCGCCGCCGCCACCTCTGCGTCCGCAATTCCGAGCTGCTGCCGGAGATCGTCGTCTTCCAACTCGAACAGCAGTGCACCGGCTTTCACGCGATCGCCCTGGTCGACGACGATGTTCACGATGAGCCCGCCGATCTTCGGACCGACCACTGCCGACGTACGGGCTTCCAGCGTACCGGTGCCCAGGACATCCGCGCTGACGGTCCCGGTCGTCACCGTGTGATGAACGACACGGGCCGGCGCCGCGAAGAACCACCACACGGCACCGCCGGCAATCGCACTGACGAGCGCGAGGCGCAGGACGAGCGCGCCGCGCCCGTC